>JAFEGT010000024.1:8555-15009 GCA_018239765.1 Verrucomicrobiota bacterium | reverse complement strand
TCGTAGCGTACAAGAGCATCCATCTTCACCATTTCCGGGTACATAAGCCCTGGCTTAAACCTCGCATTCATTTTTCGAAAAGGAAAGTCGGAACAGCCGGCAAGGGGTGCATAAAAGACATTAGAGGCAAAGGTTCTATTGCCCAAGGTAAACGGAACAACTCTTTTTTTCATCGAAATAGCAAGCCCTTAACAAAAAATTCTATAATTTGTAGCGCAAAGAAGGCTACAAGGGGGCTCAAATCAAGCATTCCAAGAGGCGGAATGAATCGTCTAAAAAGATTTAAATAGGGGTCTGTGTAGAACCGGATAAAACGCAAAACTGGATGATCCTGATACTCAGGAAACCAAGAACTTATGATGCGAACAACAAGCATCATCATATAACAGGCGAAAAGTCCATCGACGATATGGTAAGCAAGCACGTTAAAACCTCATTGAATTAAACAATCATTCAGTCCATAATAGCCTAAACCAGAAGAGTTTTTCTACAAAATTACATGTTAAAAGCATTTTCACTAGTTAAGTTCCTGATTCCCAAAGAGCAAATAGTAGGTGTCTCTCTAGATGGCTCCGTCCTTAGATCTGCCCTTGTAGCTATTTCTGGAACCGATGTTTCCATAAAAAAACTAGAAGTTGATAGCGAAGAGCTGCCTAAAAATATCCCCATTGCATCAGCTCTTTCTTCAACAAAAACCATTGCAAGATCGTTTGAAATAGCGCTTACTAAGCAAAAAGATCTTGATGCCACCTTTAGCTTTGAGGCCGAATCGCACCTGCCATACCCTCAAGAGCTCTCTATTATTGATAAAGTTATCTTAGCTCAGGCAAATGGCTCCACTTCACTACAGCTTTTTTCTGTATTAAAAACCGACCTGCAACACCACCTCGATGCTCTTTATGAAAAGGCAATAGACCCAGAACTTATCTGCCCGAAGCCGCTTGCACTCTGCCATTTTGTAAAGCAGCTTTACATGGCAACAGGTCTTCATATTGTGCTTCATATAGACGCTACAGAAACAACATGCCTGCTTATACAAGATGGCCTACCTCTGATGGCAAGATCCCATCCAGTCGGCTTAGATACACTGCAAGCAATAACGTATGTAGATGAGAACGGGCAGACAACCATAAATGAAAACGAGCTTGAAAACCTCCATCAGTATATTCGAGAAATATCTCGTATCCTGCTTGCATTTCAAAACGGATTCGACACCGCAGAACTTCCACTACTTTTTGCAGGCCCTGTTGTAGAAAACCAAATACTTTTACAGCTCTTCACAAGCGCTCTTCAAAGGTCATTAGCTCCCGCGCCGGAAAAAATCTCTTCTGAGACCTACTCTTGGCAGGATCTTCTCGTCTACAGTGCTCCAATTGGTGCTGCTTTAGCCTTGCATCTTGAGCAAAAAGGGCAGTCAATCAACTTACGTAAAGATGAGTTTGCCTATTCAGATAAATGGCGCCGCTGGAAAAAGGAACTTACTATCTACTTTTGCTTTATGGCACTGCTTGCTGGAACCTTTTACTTGTATGGCCAAACCCAGCTTAAGCAAAAAGAAAATGCGCTTGTAGAACAGTATGCAACACTTTTACAGGTAATGGAAAAACCAGCTGCAGAAGATGAATTTACCAACATTACAAGTGATATAATCGCCGAAAGACTCGACACACTTGAGACAGAGCTTAAACTGCCTAGTGACGAAATGGCCCTACATCCCGATGTCGCGCGCGTAAGTGACCTTCTGGCATGGCTTGCCTCACACCCTAATGTTGTTATAAATGGCGATGATCCCAAAGCCATATCTCTTGAAAGCCTCGTCTATAACATGGTGAAAAGACCAGAAAAGGGCAAACTCAAAGAGCACTATCAGGTACGCGTGGAGCTTGAATTTAGCTCACCATCTCCAACCATGGCAAGAGAGCTGCATGATGCCCTGCTTACCCCAAATCCATTTATTGATCCTAAAAACGAGCTGAAGTGGAGCGTACATCGTGGTCACTTTAAGGCGATCTTTTTTCTTAAAGACCGCACAAAATATCCACAGGAGGCTGCATGAAGGGCATAACCCAAACACGCATCATCGTATACTGCCTTATACTTGGTCTACTGCCGCTCATATTTGTTGGCATGAACTACATGAATGCCCAAGCTCGACAAGATAGACTGTCGTACGCAGTTTCAGACGCCATCATCGAAGCAAGAGCAAAGAATGCACGCGAGTTTGTCAACAAACAGGTAAAAGCACTCTACCGCGACAGTAACCACTTTTATATCGACCAAGAGATCGAAACTATCGCCCCCTTACAAGATGAAATAAAGACCCTACAAAAGCTTCTCTCATCTGGTTTTCATGCTAGCGAAGAACTTTTTCGACGTCGCATGCAGTTTCATGCTGCAGGGCAGAACGCCATATCATTTGTAGAGGGTTCTGTAAAGGCCTATACAGGCTTTCAGGAGACGCAAGAGAGTCTTGCACATCCTGTAGAAGTTAACC
This sequence comes from Verrucomicrobiota bacterium, assembly GCA_018239765.1. Taxonomy (GTDB): domain Bacteria; phylum Chlamydiota; class Chlamydiia; order Chlamydiales; family FEN-1388; genus SZAS-7. Next base: position 12,515 of record JAFEGT010000024.1, on the reverse strand, counting down.
TTGCTGACATCAAAGCCATTCTATCCAAAATAGAAGGTGTGTCATTCAACGAAAATGAGCCAGTCACTCCAGGTAGACCTCATCTGATTATCACCGACTGGAAGATGGAAAAGAAAAAAGGCCCCGTACAGGAGGTCTACGTACTTGATGCCAAGCTCATCAAACGAGAATATTTAAAATGAGACCCATACTTTTTCTTCTTATAGTAGCGGCACTTACCGCGTGTGAGAAAAAAGCGATTATTCATGAACATGATGCTGATCTTGTACGTATACAGCATCGCACAAACGACGCCACGCTACTCAGCATCAGCATCATGGATCGAAACGGCCTTTCTGAAACTGTAAGCGCCAAAGAACGCGTTAAAAATTACGAAAATACCAACTTTCTTACCGCCCAGCCATATCAGAAGGTACTACGAGTATTTGCCAAAGACAAACATGGCGATGCCTTATCGATCATCACTAGCTATTATCCAACAGGGCAAATTAGACAGCTGCTCGAATGTTCTAACGGAAGAGCCTCTGGACGCTATATTGAGTGGCACACAAATGGCCAAAAGAAGCTCCAAGCCACCATCTTGGGCGGCCATGCAGATCTTGATGAAAAGTCGCAAACAACTTGGTCATTTAATGATACAAGCTACTGCTGGGACGAAGAGGGCAAGCTTATAGCCACAATACCCTATGCGCACGGTCTTTTAGAGGGCACCTCCAACTACTACTACCCATCTGGCGTGCTTTCAGAGGCCTATCCCTATCATAAAGGCGAAATCGATGGCGATGCCATAAGCTTTGACGAAAATGGCAACATTTTAGAGTCTACACACTATTCTCAAGGTGTAAAAACAGGTAAATCAGTTGGCTTCTGGGCGGAAAATAAGCCTCAGTTTGAAGAAGATTGGCAAGATGATATGCTCCAAAAGGGCTCCTACTATAATCAAGAAGGCCAACTTCTATCAGAAATTACAAACGGAACTGGTGTACGAACCATTTTTGGCGATATTGGGCCAAGTGAAACGCAAAATTACATTCATGGCCGCCCTGAAGGTGAAGTTGTTCTCTTTGATGAAAAGGGCACAGTCACACGTCGCCTTTCTGTGAAAGATGGTGAAAAACATGGCCTAGAAACCTATTACTGGACCTTCAACCCATCTCAGCCAAAGCTCACTATTGAATGGGTGCGAGGGCAGATGCATGGCACAGTAAAGACCTGGTACGAAAATGGCTCTCCCGAAAGCTCACGTGAAATGAGCCACAATCTCAAGCAGGGCCACCTGACTGCATGGTACAGCGATGGCAAAATTATGCTCATTGAAGAGTATGAAAAAGATAGACTCGTTAGAGGTGACTATCTAAAGCCAGGTAGCAACAAACCCGTCTCACAGGTTATTAACGGTAAGGGTGTCGCTACTTTCTACGAATCTGACGGCACCTTCAGAACAAGAATTACCTATCACGATGGCAAGCCCGTCTTAGACGATCTCTTGTCTGAGAGATAACGTAAATATACACAGTTTCGTGCCCGTGCCCGTGTGCGTGCCCGTGTGCGTGCCCGTGCCCGGTTTTATCTAAGGATTTTCCCTCACTTTTAATAATCGGGCACGCACGCGGGCACGGTTCCATTTCATTTGACGACAGTGTTATGTTTACGGTAAACTAGCGACTAACATAATTCTAAAGGAGCTCGCTCGCTATGCAAAACAATCCTGAGCGCAAAAAGGCGCTAGAACTTGCTGTCGGCAACATTAAAAAGCAATTTGGCGATGGCGCCATCATGACCCTCGGTAAGCACCACGAAAATCGAGAAATAAGCTCAATTAAAACAGGCGCACTGTCACTTGACATTGCTCTTGGCATTGGCGGCGTACCAAAAGGCCGCGTGGTCGAAATTTATGGTCCTGAATCATCTGGTAAATCAACACTTGCGCTTCACATTGTTGCGAATGCACAAAAAGCTGGCGGTGTTGCGGCCTATATCGATGCTGAACATGCTCTTGACCCAGCATATGCTCGTAAACTTGGTGTAAACATCGATGATCTCTTAATTTCTCAGCCAGACTGCGGTGAAGAGGCACTTAACATTGCTGAAACGCTTGCTCGCTCAAACGCTATCGACATCATCGTTGTTGACTCTGTTGCAGCTCTTGTACCAAAAGCGGAACTGGAAGGCGAAATCGGCGATCAATTTATGGGCCTTCAGGCTCGCATGATGTCTCAAGCTTTAAGAAAGCTTACAGCATCTCTTGGCAAAAGTAACACCTGCGCTATCTTCATCAACCAAATCCGCGATAAAATCGGCGTTGTGTATGGCAACCCTGAAACCACTACTGGTGGTCGCGCGCTCAAATTTTATGCCTCTGTGCGTATTGATCTTCGCCGCGTAACAGGCATTAAGGGTGCTGACAACCAAGAGGTAGGTAACCGCGTTAAAGCCAAGGTTGTAAAAAATAAAATGGCGCCTCCTTTTCAGGTAGCTGAGTTTGACATCCTCTTTGACGAAGGTATTTCACGTGCAGGCTCTGTACTTGACATTGCATCTGACATCGGCATTGTTGAGAAAAAGGGTGCATGGTTTAGCTACAAAGGCCAGCGACTTGGTCAAGGTCGCGACAGCGTACGCGATGATCTTCGCAAAAACACAAAAATGCTCGAAGAGATTGAAGCGCTCGTTATGGCAAGCAACAAAGAGAAACTTGCTGCAAAAGTACAGGTAGAAGCTGAAGTTGAAGCAGCTGAGTAGTAAAATAATCCTTGTTGGGCTTCTGCTCGTGGCTGTTTGGTTTTACAAACGGCCACCAGTAGAGTCTGGGCCCACACATTTTCCCACATACAATCGAAAAAGCGACTGGTATCTTTCGCCCCACAAATGCCTAAAGAAGTTTCAGGTGAGCTGTGAAGAGCTATCAAAAACTGCCAACAGCACAAGAAGATCCAAAAAGGCTTTTAAGGCAGTTAAGCGGGCATCTAAACGCATACACCGCAGCTTTCTTACGGCGGCTCAGTACAGAAAAAAGAATCGCCATAAGCATCTTGCTCCCTATGATGAAACAAGAAGCTGCCAAGACCTTGCTAACTTTTATATAAATGCAAATGACGTAGAAACGCCCCTACAAACCTACATGGTAGCTCAAGGGCCCCTTGAAAATACCGTAGAGGACTTTTGGCAGGCGGTGCTGCACAAAAACTCAAACACAATTGTTACCCTTGTAATGGCGATAGAAGAGGGTAGAGAAAAATGTGCAAGTTACTGGACTCGTCCTGTTGTAGCTGCAGGTGAGTGGACAATTACGCTACAGGGCGAAAAAGTGGTTGCTACAAGTATTTTTATACCTAGCCACAGAATCGTCATTCGCACGTTTTCCGCTACAAATGGAACGGAAATTCGCTCGATCAAACAGGTTCACTACGAAAACTGGCCCGATGGCAAAGTTCCCGATCTTGATTTATTTATAAAACTACTCGATGTCGTGGATGAGCTAAAACCAAAAGGCCCGATCACTGTGCATTGCAGTGCAGGAATTGGCCGTTCTGGCACCTTTGTCGCCGCGCACAGCTTGCGTAAGGAGCTACGTCAGGCCGAAAGCCGCAAGAGGACTCTTAAACCTCTCTTGGTGAATGTACCTAAAGCTGTCTTTCTTTTACGTTGCCAGAGACTTGGCATGGTGGGATCAACCGCGCAGTTTAAAACAGTCTGCCAAGCGATTGCAAGGGAGTATCGCCCCCGAACTAAGCCCTTTTTCCTCGTCTCCTAATCTTACTCTTGATCTTATTCTTAATCTTGAGAGCCTCTTGCAAAACTAAGCGTAACTGAGTTCAGGCCAACGGCCTGGGTTATAAGAGCCTAGGGCAACGCCCTAGGATTACGATGCACAGTATATTGCAGGCTGTAGGCCTGCGTTATAGCGTATGGTTACATAACTATAATGCAGGCCTTCAGCCTGCAACTTATTATGCACCT
>JAFEGT010000024.1:0-8538 GCA_018239765.1 Verrucomicrobiota bacterium | reverse complement strand
GGCGTTGCCCTAGGCTCTTATAACCCAGGCCGTTGGCCTGAAAATGAATAACTTGAGTTTTGCAAGAGGCTCATAAGAATAGGACCAACAATAAGAAAAACCCTTAAGTTTACACTATTGTCCCTTGCCCTTGCCCGATTATTTTATTGTTCATTCCACCAAAGCCCCATAAGGGGCATTCTATTTTAAATTGGAGTAATCAAAATGTGGGCAAGGGCACGGGCAGGGGCAAGGGCAACGGTTTAAGGGCTATTTAAACCCTTGGCTTAGTGCCTCAAGGCCTGATGCAAGTTGGCTCAACGGTGTGTTTTTGAGTCCAAGAAGCTCTAAAGAGTGCTGAAAGGCTTTGCAGCTTTCTTCAACCGTGCGTACAGCCTCTTCAAAGCCAAAGCGATTGGCAAAGTTTACTTCGCGGTTTGCAAGAGCATCTTTTTGGCTGTCGTCAAGGTCGTCAAGGATCTGAAAGGCCATGCCAAAGTGATAGGCTGCCCGGTGAACCTCATCAAGTAGCTCAAGCTTGCCACCCCCAAAGAGCCACCCAAGAGTCATGCAGAGGTCAAAAAGGGCGCAGGTCTTCATGTTGAGAATCATCAACAGCTTTTCTTTATCAAGATCTTTTGGAAAAAGATCATAATACTGACCGCCAATAAGACCAGAAGCTCCCATTGTATGAGAAGCCTGAAGTATGCCAAGCCGGGTCACATCGCTATTGTTGGTTTCATTTTTTGCAATCTGCTCAAAGCCAGAAGCAATCAGCGCATAGCTTGCAAGCAGCGCTACAGATTCGCCATATACCTTGTGTGTTGTGGCTCTTCCGCGTCTAAAATCATCATTGTCCATACAAGGAAGGTCATCTGCAATCAATGACGAGGTGTGAAAGTACTCTACCGCCAAGCTTACAGGCACAACATTAAGGCCTTTGTTAAGACCATCTGCCACCATGTATACAAGAGCTGGACGAAAGCGTTTGCCATCGCCTTTAAGTGCATACTCCATTGCGTCGCGCACACTATTTTGCGGCCCAAATTCTGAAAATGCCTTATACATTTCATCTTCAAAACGCACTTTGTATGGGGCAAGCACAAGCTTTGCCTGCTCAGAAAAGAGCTCTTTCGCAGTCTTCATATTAGCCTTTTTTTTGTATTTGAACTTTTGTAGCGGGTTTTATGAGGCTATTTTCTTCTACATAGCCGCCAAAATTGATGCCGGGATAGGCGTAGACATTTTTTCCAAGAACAGTCCCTGGATTAAGCACACTGTTGCAGCCAATTTCCACATGATCGCCAATGATTGCGCCAAACTTGCGTCGGTTTGTCTGTATGCCATCTACCGCAATCTCTTTACCATCAAGGCGCAGGTTTGCGCACTTTACACCGGCACCTAAATTTACTGAATTTCCAACTATCGTATCGCCAAGGTAGGCAAAATGGGCTGCATTACTTTTGTTAAGGATGATTGTACCCTTAAGCTCAGTTGTGTGGCCGATCACACAGCCATCACCAATGATGCAGTCGCCGCGGATATAGGCTCCATGGCGGATGTGGCAGTTAGCACCTATAATGCATGGCCCTTTGATATAGGCCCCAGGCTCTATCACACTACTCTTGCCAATAGAGATTTGTGAGGGGTTTACAAGGTACGCATACTTCTGTTCGTCAGACTCGATTTTACCAAGCGGATAGACTCGTAGGTATTCCTTTATTCTATCAAGTGCCTGCCAGGCATACTGGCAGCCCTCAAAGAGCGCAGCATGGCTAAAGCCAGATAGGTCAAAAAGTTGATTTGGGGCGAAGTGTTGCATAAGTACCTCGAAATAGAGAGATAGTGTATACTATTCCCATGAAATTTGAAATAGGATGTCCACATTTTGTTCGTTGTTCTGGTTGCGTGATCAATTCATGTGCCCAACCGCCGGAAATCTACGAACATGCAAAACGCTATTTTGCCGACACATGGCAGGTTGATCTTGGATTTACACAAGGCCAGATCACTGGCTATCGCAGCCGAGCAAAACTTGCTGTACGTGCACCCGACGCTATAGGACTTTTTGAAAAAGCTAGCCACAATGTACTCGATATTCCGCACTGCAAGGTGCATCATCCGCAGATAAATGAAGCTGTTAGGCGTCTTAAACAGCTTTCAATACCATACTACAACGAAACTACCCATACAGGCCTTTTACGCTATATCCAGTGTGTTGTGGAGCGATCTACTGGCCGTGTGCAGCTCACCCTTGTACTGAATGGTAACACTCCAATAAAAGGGCTAGATCCTGATCCTACATTTTGGCACTCGATCTGGTATAACTATAACGACAAGCCAACAAACACAATCTTTGGGCCCAGATGGGAAAAAATTGCAGGCGAGGATGTTGTTTGGGAAGAGATTGCGGGCATAAAGGTTGCCTTTGGGCCATCCCATTTTGGCCAGGCAAATCTTGAGATGTATGAGGCGCTTATACAAGACCTACAAAAGCACATTCTTCCCAATGCAAATGTAGTAGAGCTTTTTGCTGGCATCGGCACTATCGGCATGGCTGTTGCTGAAAAAAGTAAACGGGTTGAGCTTGTAGAGCTTGAAGCCCACGCAAAAAAGTACTTTGACCTTGCAAAAGCGAAGCTTCCTCAAGAAATAGAGCAAAAATTAACCTACAGCACCGCCAAGGCTGCCCACGCTGATGGCGCAGAGGTCTGTATTGTAGACCCACCAAGAAAAGGGCTAGGGCCGGAACTCGTTAAAAGAATATGTAGCACGCCAACACTCAAGCAGCTTGTCTACGTCTCTTGTGAATGGAAATCACTTGAGCGGGACCTTAACTTTCTCAAAAGCAACTTTCTTGAGGATTGGCACGTAAAGCATGCACATAGCTACCTTTTCTTTCCGGGAACCAATCAAATAGAAACGCTCGTTATACTAGAAAAACGTTAAAGCTTTTATTTATTTCCTAGTTAGTATATAATAGATGTTCACTTAGAAGGAGTTGTCTGATGCTAGCAAAATTAACAGCTTTATTTGCCCCCGCCCCCCATTTACCTGTAACCGAAGATAGTGAAGCCGTTGCAAAGTCTTACCGCTCATGGCGCATTCGCACCCTCTATTCAATGTTCATCGGCTACGCCCTCTACTACTTTACACGTAAAAGCTACTCTCTAGCTATGCCAGGAATCATTACCGATCTTGGTTACACCAAGGCAGAACTTGGTATTTTAGGCAGTATCATCGCCATAAGCTATGGATTTAGTAAATTTTTTAGCGGCATCCTTTCAGACAAGTCAAGCCCCCGCTACTTTATGGCCTTCGGTCTCATTACAACGGGTATCATTAACATCATCTTCGGCATGGCATCGTCACTTATCGTTTTTGCCTTTCTTTGGGGTCTTAATGGCTGGTTTCAGGGCTTTGGCTGGCCCGCATGTTCGCGCCTGCTCGTAAGCTGGTATTCAAAGTCAGAGCGAGGCTCCTGGTGGTCTACTTGGAACGTCTGTCATAATGTGGGCGCCTTTTCAATCGCTGTTCTTGCAGGCTTTTTGGTGCAGCACTTCGGCTGGAGATCGGGGATGTACGTTCCTGGCCTCATCTGTATTGCCGGCGGCTTTTTTATGGTAAACCGCCTGCGCGATACACCCCAAGCAGTAGGGCTTCCTCCAATTGATGTCTATCGTAACGACGTTGTCCCATCACCTGTAAAAGAAGCCACAACAAGCTCCACATGGGACACACTTGTCACACACGTTTTTACTAATAGATACCTCTGGCTTCTTGGCATTGCCTATTTCTTTGTCTACTTTGCTCGTACGGCGATGAATGACTGGACACCAATGTATCTCATCGAAACGCGCAACTACTCACTTATCCAGGCCAACAGCATGGCTACTATGATTGAAATCGGCGGATTTTTTGGAAACCTAGCTGCAGGCTGGGCATCCGATCGCCTGTTTGGCGCACGCCGGGGCCCCGTAAACGTGCTCTTTTCGCTCGGAATGGTTTTAGGGATTCTGCTCTTCAGCATTGTGCCTGTGGGCGCTGCATGGCAAGAATCGGCGACTCTTGCATTAATCGGCTTTATGATCTTTGGTCCACAGATGCTGATTGGCGTTGCGGCAGTTGAGCTTGCTCACAAAAGCGCCATTGCCACCTCATCTGGTTTTGTAAGCTGCATATCCTACATGGGAGCAGCAGCAGCTGGCTATCCTCTTGGTATAATCATACAAGAGTTTGGCTGGAGCGGCCACTTTTCGACCATTATTGGCGCAAGCATTATGGCAGTGCTCTTTTTACTGCCGCTATGGGCAGCAAAAGAGCGTCCTGTTACGCTGGCAGCGGCTAGCGCCTAAACTTATTCCAACACTTAATACCTGCTTGAGCAAGATCCATAAAATCTTGGGTAGAGCAGGAATTTTTTGCATTGTTTACAAAGGCACTGAAGCAGTTGCCATTTTGTTTGCCTTTCAATAATGCAGTTCCTGAACCTACAAGGCCAGCAAGAGCTGCGCCTATAACGACACCCTTGATAAAATCCTTGCTATCCATTTCAGGAAGATCGCTGATATGTTCTTTAATGTTTTCAACAAGCTCTGACGCATCAAAGTTTGAAAACTCGCTCACAAGCGATTTAATTTTATCGCCATAATCTTCGCAAGTATCCATAAACGATGTACGGCGGTTTGAGCATAGAAAAGCTGTAGCTAAGCTTCCAACAGCACCTGCGATAACTGCACCAATGATGATATTTCTTTGGTTCATACTCTATCTCCTGTGATTTTATTTATTTTTCCAAAGTCTTGCAGCCACAAGCGCAAGCTTGAGGTACTGTTCTAAAGGACTTTTTTTTTGAGAACAACTCTCACACTGGCAGATGGAATGCTCTTTAAAAAGAGCAGATTTATGCTCTAAACCCTCTCCAACGTTGGCAATAGCCATAAAAAGCGGATCTAGGCACTCCATCTTTGCATTGCTGTTTTCGAGCATATCGCTCACTCTATCCATCACCCTTGACGCTTTGCACAAAAAAATGCCCATGCAAACCACCAAGGCGACAATAGCTACAGCAACTACTATATATGCAATCTCTACCGGCGTCATAAATAACCCCTTTTATCAATTTATTTCTTTAAATTGCATAGTAACAGATGTGTGGAAAATGTAAAGTGATTTTTTAAATTTATTTGAAAGGATAGTTTCGTTAGACTTGTGAGCGAAAAAGATAAACGTATCTGGGTGAGAGGATTCGAACCTCCGACCCCTTACACCCCATGCAAGTGCGCTAGCCAAGCTGCGCTACACCCAGATAAAGGAAATATGGTAACAGATTATGCACATTTCACAAAAGTGGCGATTAGACGATCTTTCAATACCCCGCAACTGGAAGCAGTCGCTTGAGTTGTTCCTAAAGGAACAGGACCTTGTTAAGGCCATCGAGAAGTTCCAGGCCCTTCATGCCGACTACAGACAATTCTCTTCCTATGCAAACTGCCTATTTTCAGAAAACATTGAGAATGAAGAGGCTAAAAGGCTTATCGGAGAGTCGCTCCAGTTTGAGGCAGAGCTGCAGAAGGCAGGCATTATTTTTGATAAAAAGCTTCTACAAATTACCGATTTTGAACCCATTGGTAAAATCGCCTTTTTATTAAAAATGAGGCGAGAAAACGCCCAAGAAAAAATGACCGATGAAAAAGAGTCGCTCGCAACGGATCTTGCCCTTCATGGCTATCACAGCTGGAATGAGCTCTATAAAGAAACCATCAGCGGGCTCAAAATCAATGGTGTTTCATTTAACCAGATAGACAATCTCCTTTCAAAACCAGATCGAGAAGAGCGCAAAAGAGCGTTTATTGCCCTTGAAGGTACCTGTAGGCAACATGAACAGATCTTTGCTAAAGCGCTTACCTCTCTCATAGGCTTTAGGATGGCGCTTTACAAAAACAGGGGGTGGAAAAACCCCATCCATGAGGCACTCAGAAACAACTACATGGAACAAAAGACCCTTGATGTCATGTGGAAAAATGTGCAAGCTGCTGCCCCTATATTTCATCGCTTTCTTGACGAAAAAGCAAAAATTTTCGGATTAAAAAAGCTATCCTGGTATGACTTTGAAGCACCCTATCCAAATGTAGACAGCAAATTCAGCTACGAAAATGGCTGTAATATACTTGTAGAGCTATTTAACAACGTTAATCCAGAAATTGGCGCCTTTACAGAAAAGTGCCTCAAAAGCAAGGTGGAAGCGGAAGACAGGCCTAAAAAAGCCCCAGGTGGCTTTTGCACGCCATTTCCACTTGCAAAAGAGTCTCGCATCTACATGAACTACAACGGCTCTATAAACAGCCTACTTGTACTAGCACATGAGCTGGGTCACGCCTATCATGACCATGTCTGTTTTGATCTTCCAGAACTTGCCCAACACTACCCCTCAAGTGTAGCAGAAACAGCCTCAACCACATGCGAGCTCATCACACTTGACGGCCTTATCGCCAAAGCCGCAACAAAAGAAGAAAAAAAATGGCTCTACTATGAAAAAGCTCATAGAAGCACAACCTTCTTCCTTAATATCCACGCGCGGTTTTTATTTGAGCAGCAGCTTTTTAGAGAAGAATACTGCGACGCGAGCAAGCTGTGCGAGATGATGGTTAGAGCTCAAAAAGAGGCCTATGGTGATCGCCTAGAGACCTATCATCCCTATTTTTGGATTACAAAACAGCATTTTTACCTCACTGACATTCCAAGCTATAACTTTCCCTACACCTTTGGCTACCTCTTAAGCCAGGCAATTAACGCTCGAATGAAACGTGAGCCAGACTGGTTTACAACAAAATACAACAGCTTTTTGCAAGACACCGGAATAATGAGCGTTGAAGAGCTGGTAAAAAAGCACTTTAACCAAGACATTCAAGACGATCAGTGTTGGCAGCAGGCAATAGAAAATGCAAAGCGTGACCTGGAGGAATATTTTGCTTTATGAATATACAGCTCGACGAATCATGGAAAGAGATACTCGCCGAAGAGTTTAAAAAGCCCTACATCGCCAAGCTTGCGGCGTTTGTAAAAGAAGAACGTGAAAAATATGGTCCCATATATCCACCTAAGGAACTTGTATTTAACGCGCTCAACACGGTTCCATTTGACAAAGTCCGCGTAGTGATAGTGGGTCAAGACCCCTATCATGGACCAGGACAAGCTCACGGACTCTGTTTTAGCGTTCCAGAGGGGATAGAGCCGCCGCCGTCGCTTAAAAACATTTTCAAGGAGCTTAATCAAGACCTTGGAATCCCAATTCCAAGCCACGGATGCCTTCTTAAGTGGGCAGAGCAAGGGGTTTTGCTGCTCAATGCAACGCTCACTGTACGCGAAAGCTCTCCCTTATCTCACCACAAGCAGGGGTGGGAACTGTTTACTGATGCCATTATTCAAAAAATATCGGAAAAACCCGAACCCGTTATTTTTCTACTCTGGGGAAGAAATGCGCAGATGAAATGCGCCAATATTGATAAGCGCCACATTGTGCTGAAAAGCGCACACCCTTCGCCGCTATCTGCCTATAATGGCTTCTTTGGCAGCAAACCCTTTTCAAAGATTAACGAATTTCTAAATCCACCTATCGACTGGCGGCTCGACTGAGTCGCTCTTTAATGGTCTTCCAAAGGCCATTATCAGCAAAATCCATATCGACCCACGCCTCCTCTACGCCATCTTGATCAAGTTTTCGAAGTATGGAGTAAAGTCTATTGGCCACCTCTATGGGATCTGTTGAACTTCCAAGCAAAAAGAGCCGCTTTGCAGCTGGATAAAGCCTATCTGTAAAACCAACGACATTGGGATGCTCTTTTGCTGTGGGCGACAAAAGAAGTGTAGCCTTAGGCGCATAGTGAGCAAGAAGTTGACCTGGACAGATTGGCTTAGATGAGTTTGTTACAATCTTAGGTACATACCCAAGCACCACTTCAAGGTCTTCTTGAGAAAGCGAGCCAAGGCGAGCTATTTGCCACTCGCCATCTTGATAAACAACAATCGTTGATTCCAAGCCATGATGGCACGCTCCACCATCAAGAACGGGAAAGTCAGCGCCAAAATCGCGCTCCACATGTTCAGGACAGGTGCTCGAAGGCGAGCCGCTTAAATTAGCAGAAGGCGCCACAACGGGCCCGACCTGTTGCAAAAGAGCTAACGTCTCTGGATGATTTGGCATGCGAAATGCACACGTTTCGAGATTTGCCCGTATTTGGGGCAAAATTCGCTCCGTAACAACAGGAACGACAACGGTTAAGGGCCCAGGCCAAAATGCGTCAATCAGTGATTCTAGCCCATCAGGATGAGTTGAAATAACATTGAGACAATCATCTCTATTTGCTACATGCACGATCAATGGATTGTGGCTAGGGCGACCTTTACGTGCGAAGATCTCATCCACGGCTTTAGGATTATGGATGGATGCGGCAAGGCCATATACTGTTTCGGTGGGGATAGCTACTACTTGACCTGAAAGAAGTAGTTCCGCTGCCAACTCTTTTGTAATTCTCATAACCAATAACTTATAGCAAAACC
>JAFEGT010000023.1:26576-69282 GCA_018239765.1 Verrucomicrobiota bacterium | reverse complement strand
ATGCGGGGCCCAAGCCCCGCAACTAATCTATTTCCCGCAACTGATCTATTTACGGACTGCAGCAAACATTGGACCCGGCATACGCTGGAGTAGCTCCAGGAAGCTGTGCAGGACTTACGTTATGGCAGTTGTTTATGCTGTTGTTACATACAGTGTTAAAATAGGTTTGGGTAAAGCCAGAAAACGAGAGGTAAATTCCTACTCGGCTGCCCCATACGCTGTTGCCAGCAACGAGGTTTGCGGTCTGGTCAGAAACTTGAATGCCGTAAATTACGTTATCAAATACAAGACAGTTTTCAACGCTATTCTTGCCCGCGCCATTAGCTGCTACCAAAAAGAAGCCGCTGTCACCACCAAATACCGAGCTGTTTTTTACAACACAGTTCAATGCACCTGTCATGAAGACATTTACATTAGTACCACCTGAAATCTGGCAGGCGTCTAAGGTTACCTTTTGGCCATTTTCTATATGAACAGTACGCCCATTTACACCTTTTACGATGCAGTTGGTAGCAATCAGGTTTTCATAAGGATCACAGCCGGTAATGCCAATATGCAATGCCGATGGTAGATAGCCATTTACAATATCTTGGCTTACTGTATCGATAAGAAGATTATCGAGTATGCAGCTTTCACCTGCCACGATAAGCACTCCATCAAAGCCTTGTACCGCAGTTTTTTGGACAAAGTTCGAATTACGGATGATCACATCGTTGGCATGATTGCCTTCATCACAGCTTCCAAGCTGAACCATGTTAAAGCTCGAAACAGGCGATGCGTTTACATTGCAGTGATCAACGAGAAGACCATTCACCTGCACAACATGGATCGATCCGAGCCAGTCTGTGAAGCTTGAATTGGTCAGGGTAATATTTTCTGACGTGCCTTCCACATGCAGTCCAAATGAAGTTCTTGTTGGGTCTGCCACGAGATCTGCACCTGTAAATGTACAGTTGTCCATCTCAATGCTTGTAGAATCTGAAACCCAAATACCTGCGCCATTACCAGTACCCACAAGAGATGCCGGGCTCGGGAAGATAACCTCAATATTACCCTCATGCGCTTCTACGTGAGAGTGCACAATGCGAATATCTGATGAGTTGCTTATTTCAATACCGCGAGTGGTATTTTTTGTGTAGACGTTGTTAAGGGTTGCCTTTTGCACCTTATCAAGGTGAATAGCAGCACTTGTCGATGATCTAAAGATATTAGAACCTGTGATGATATCGTTTTCAAGCGTAAACTCTGAAACATTCTGAGCCAAAATACCCACAGCTGAGCTATCAGTAAGGGTAAGGCTATGGTTGTGGAAGTTTATGCTTACATTATCAGCCGTTACAGTAATAGCCGTATTAGGGCCGTTGTACACAAGATCTTTTGTCACACAGTACTTACCAGATGCGCTGATAACAGTAGGGACTGAATTGATGACCATCACATCATCACATGCCATTTGGCTATTCAAGAAAGCCACAATCTGGGCAATTTCTTGCTGGATTGTCTGGCAGCAGTCTTTTACTTCTGACTCAATTTCGCTAATTTCTCGAGGTGCATCACAGCGAGAAGCAGAACTTGCACTTGAGGAGCTGCTACTTGTGCTGCTCGATGAACTACTTGATGATTGATGCTTGGCTTGCTTTTTTTGATTTATAAGCGTGAGCACCTTTTGAGCCGAAGTTATAGCAATCTCCGCAAGTTCAGGAACCGCCCCTGGCCCTGCTGTAATTACATAATCAGCACGACGAATGGCTTTTTGAACGCGCTTGAGAAGTGCTGGGTCTTTTATCTCCTTAGATAATGCCTTCAGATGCTCCCTTGCTTCTTCAAGATTAGTCACAATAGGCTTTGAAGCAGGTGTCATCTCTGCCTTTAGCACTGGCCCAAACAGTATGGCCATAAGGCCCAAAGTTATGCAAAATTTATTCTTCATTGTACTCTCGATCCTTAAGATAAATTGTTATGATGATGTGCAGCATACGTTTGTGCCCGCAACTGCAGCATTTGGTCCTACTGGTTGCTGTGAAGGCGTGACGTTCACACAGTCTGTGCCGCTATTTTTACATGATGTATTTAAGAAAGTCACAGTTGTAGCTTCCTGGTCGTCAATACCGTTTCCGTTATTTGCAAAAACGTTATTGTCTCGAACAAAGGTTTTAAGAGCATACTGTTCTATTCTCAAGCCTGCGCCGGAGTTTCCGCTTATTTCACAACCGAAGATACCATTATTGTCGGCACCTGGGTTGATGTGAACTGCAGGGTCACTACCTGATGCAGAGGTGATTGTTGAATCTTTAATGATACAGTTATTCGCACCATAGAGGCTGATATGATTGCCATCCACATCACCATCAAGAAGAATGTTTGAAAGCGATGATCCTGTAAACTGGCTGTCTGAAAACTGAATAAAGGCACCATTTTCAATACGAAGTCCATACTGATTAGTAGCTCGTACTATGCAGTTTGTAGCCATGATATTGCTATATTCAAGCTTAGGTGAACATGTAACGTGGCCATTTACCGCACAGCCAACATGAATCGATGCAGGAACATAAGGAGATGGATCTGCATCCGGAGCAGACGCTACATCTACGATAACATTTTCCATAATGCAGCCAGAGCCGTTGAGGAAGAAAATTCCATCAAAGCCGGCAACTTGCGTACTTTGTCTCAACGTACAGTTGCGAATCGCAATATCGTTAGCTTCGGCTGTTGTAGAGCCCACTTCAAGAAGGTTGCTTGTCGAAAGACTTGATGCATCAAGTGAGCAGTTGTCGAGCAAAACGCCAGTTACTTGATTAAGGGTAATGGTGCTGAGCCAGTTGCTAAAGCTTGAATTTTGTATAGCAATATTGCGCGATGCACCTTGCACAAGAACAGCATTTGCCGCTTCTGCAGTAGGTAGAGGTGAGCTTAATGTAGCACCTTCAAAATCGCAGCCATCTATGGTAACAGCACTTGAAGTGTCAATCCAAATTCCAGCACCGATTGTCGTTGTAGTAGGTGCAGAAACGCCCTCATGAGCCGTAAAGAATGAATTTTCGATAAAAATATCATCCGAATTTTGGATTACAACACCTTTGGTGGTATTGTGGGTGTAGATATTTGTAAGGAGTGCCTTATGAACACCAGAAAGCTCAACTGCGGCACTTGATGAAGTCTTAAAAAGCGCAGATCCCTCTATGATGTCATTCTCAAGCGTAAATTCGCTTGCATTTTCTACCAAAATGCCTTTGGCTTGACTATTGTTAAGTGTGAGGCTGTGGTTGTGAAAGTTGATGGTAACGTTATCGGCGTGCACTGTGATTGCCGCAAGGTCTCCATTATAGACTAAGTTTTTGGTGACACAGTATTTACCAGGTTCTGTGATAGTAAATGGTACAACGCTAATTGGAATAGGGGAGTCGCATGCAAAATCTTGCTGAAGATCTCGCAAAAGATTGATAAGTTGTCCTTGCACCTGCTTGCAGCATTTATTTACTTCAGATTCCAGCTCCTCAAGCTCTGAGCAGACATTACAAACCATCACGCCTTCTGTGGTGCGTGAATCTGACGTCGAAGAACGATGCTCATTACGACGTACTTTCTTTTGTTTTAAGTAGTTAAGCAGCTTTTTGACAGATATCAGCGCTTTATTAACCTCGACAGGTTTTGCATTTGTACCCTCGTTTACAACAGCCTGTGCTTTGTCGATAACTTCGCCTATAAGCTTGCTGAGGGGAATATTTTTGGGACCTTGAAACTGCGGCCCAAGCTCTTTAAGGGTTTCTAGATTGAGAGAAAGAGACACATACTGAGTTTTGCCTCTATAGGGTGTTTTTGTCTTCTTTTTATTTGCCTCTTTTTTTACAGCAGCCTCGGGAGCTGCTTCTAGAGCCGTAAATGCCATACATGAAGCCAACAGCAGTTTTGTAAAACGATCTGAAATACTATTCATTTACCTCTTCCTTCTCTTTAATAATCCCTAAAAAAGCAGCATGGGCAAGCCAGCATAGGCAAGCTTGGAGCGCACACTGCAGCATCATCTTGCAGAATGGATAAACATCGAATATTTTTATACAAAAAAATGAAAAAGGCGGGGAAGAAGATCCCCGCCGGTGAGTACTTAAGCTTCGTCGCAGCAGATGTTGGATCCTGCAGCGGCCAGATCGTTCGGTATCTGATCAGGAAATACATTAATGCAATCTTGAGTGTAGTTATTGCATGATGTATTGAAATAGGTCTCTGTAAGCCGTATTTCCTCTGGAATAACGACCACTACAATGCCGTTACTGTTACTGTAGACGGTATTGCCTGAAATGTGGTTACCCACATTATCTTCTACCAAGATTCCAGTATCAGTAGAACCGAAGACGCGGTTATTCATAATTGCATTTTTACCAGTAGTGTTTAAAATAACACCAGCAGATGCACCATGTATTGAACAGCCCTTTATAAGGCAGTCAGCTGCATCACTCATTCGTACAGCAACGGCGTTATCACTTCTGATTTCAGAATCTTCGACGGTGATATTATTGCCACTATCGATGAAAACTGTAATATCGCTAAGGCCAGTAAAAATGCAGTCCCTTGCAAGCACGTTAGAGTAGGTGCCACAACCAGGAAGACCTATATGAAAGGCAGCAGTTGTTGGACTTTCTGAAAATAGGCATGTTGCATCAACAATCACATTTTCAAGCAGACATCCAGATCCCGCTATAAAGAGTAGCCCATCAAAAAATGGAGCCTCATTGGGTTCTTTTCTAAAGATTGAATTTCGTATGATCACATCGTTTGCTTCACCAGCTTCCTGGCAGTCGCCTAGTTGAACGAACTGTGCAGGTGAGTAGCGATGTGCAATTACCTGGCAGTGATCAACAAGCAAACCATCTACACTTGTAGCGTAGATCGTGCTTAGCCAGTTTTGAAAGTCACAGTTAGATACAGCAATGTTTTCTGATGAATCATCGACAACCAGCGCTGTATTTGAACGCGAATCACTAATATCTGCTGCATCTAGAGCCTGAAAGACAGATCTATCAATGGAGACGCCATTGGAGTCTGAAATCCAGATAGCAGCACCGTTAGATAGCTGAGATGGTAGGGCACCAAGACCAACTGGCGAGCTTTCATGGTTTTCTAACAGACAGTTTTGTATCTGAATATCGGTTGAATCTTCAATCCAGATACCGGTAGTCGTATTCTTCGTGTAGAGATCACTCAAAGTAGCCTTCTGCACGTTATCGAGGTGAATAGCAACGCTTGTATTTGTTTGAAAAACAGCAGAACCTGCGATGATGTCATTTTCGAGTGTAAACTCAGACACATCCTGAGCCAATATTCCCTGTGCATTTGCATTTGTAAGGGTAAGGCTGTGGTTTTGGAAGTTAATGGTCACATTATCTGCCGTAACTGTAATGGCCGTATTTGGACCGTTGTAGACCAAATCTCGCACAACGCAGTATTTGCCCGATTGATTAATAACAACCGGCACCGAATTGATAGCATTTGTCATCTCACATGGAAATTGCATTTCGATGGTGTCGATGATCAACTGAATTTCGGCCTTTATAGCTTCACAACATTCAGCTACGTCTGAGGCGATTCCGCTAATCTCACTGCACACATCACATGATGTTGCCGAAGAGAGGCTACTTTCTGAGCTACTTGAGCTTGATCTATGATGTGAATGTTTCTGTTTAAAGTGTGGTTTTTGCTGTTTTTCGATAGCAGCAAGCACTTTTTGCACCTTCATAAGGGCTTTTGTAGCCATTTGCGGACTACTTTTCTTGCCAGCACGTGAGATAAAAGCGGCACTTTTTAGCGCATCTTCAATCAGCTTTTTCAGTTGAGGATCTTTTATATCCCCAGCCACAGCCTTAAGATGACTGGTGGCACTATTAAGATTTGCAACAGTAGTTGCGAGATCCGTAGGTGCTGCATGCAGCGATGCTGCTGCCAGCAAGGCAAGAACAGCTATTTTCTTGATGATATTCATGTCTATTTCCTTCTGTTGTTTAATCAATTACACAGCAAATATTTGAACCGGCTACTACAGGGCTATCAGTTGGGTTTTGTGTAACGCCAACTCCAATGCAGTTACTATTACTGTTGTTACAGCTTGTGTTGTAGTAGATATCGCTTGTGATCGAAGTATTGTAGATACCATCATAGTTACCAAATATGCGATTGCCCTTTATCTGGTTAGCGGGTGCACTACTCTCAATGTAAATTGCCGCAGCGCTATGATTATTGATCTGGTTATTCATAATGGCGTTTGAGGCAGTGTTAAACTCGATGTAGACGCCAAAGCTCTCTTCGGCTAGGCCATCTGCAATAAGTGAGTCTACTATTTGGCATCCTTGAGTTGATAATCCCTCTAAAATACCTCCGTTTGAAATGAAGACATTCGCAAGCGAAGCATCGGTAAATTGAGAATGTGAAAAGATGATATCACGACCCAATTCTACATAGAGACCATACTGATTTGCTCCACGCACTATACAGTTTCTTGCATAGATATCTGAAAAGATAAAATTGTCACTTGAACTACTATTCGCTGCATAGCCGGCATGTATTGCTCCTGCGATGTATCCTGACCCCACTTCAGTACCAGTTGTAACGTCAAGCACCACATTTTCCATCATAAGACCTGAGCCATGTGCAAGCAGCATGCCATCAAAAAAAGGAACAAATGTTGGCTGTTCAAGCGTAGTATCTCTGATGATTACATCAGTTGCGACAAATTCTGGAGTTGATGTTGAACCTAGCTGTATAGTACTGTAGCCAGAATAGGGGGATGCCTTAATCATGCAGTGATCAATGGTGAGACCTGTTACAGCTTGTCCATAAATACCTAAAAGCCAGTCATCAAAGCTGCTATCTTTAACCATAACATTTTCTGATTCACGAACCCAGACTCCGTATGATATTGCATCTATATCTGGCTCCGCTCCCGAACCCTCAAAGAAGACATTCTCGACTGTGACGCCTTCAGATAATTGTATGAAGATCCCTGCGCCTCTTCCATCTGAAAGGTTAAATGTGCCATCATGCGCACGTATAAGAGCATTATCCACAAGTACATCATTGCAGTTATAGAGGTGAATCCCTTTGGTGGTATTGTAGGTATAGACGTTGTTCAAATGCGCTTTATGTACACCGTCAAGATGTACCGCAACACTTGTATCTGAAATAAAAGAAGCTGCTCCTTGAATAACGTCATTTTCAAGGGTAAATTCCGATACGTTCTGAGCTAAAATACCTTGTGCTGCCTCATTTGTGAGGGTAAGACTATGGTTATGGAAGTTAATTGTAACATTGTTGGCAAGAACAGTAATGGCGGCACCAGTACCATCATAGGTAAGGTCGCTTGTGACGCAGTACTTACCCGATTCTGTAATCGTTAATGGCACAGAGTCAATCGCAATAGATGCATCACACGGAAATTCATCTGCAAGAAGTCTTTGAACTTGCATGAGTAGGGTAGTGATTTCATTGCAGCATTCTGACACATCGGATCCAAGCTCGCTAAGCTCATCACAGGCATCACAAGAAGATGAGGAAGAAGATGATGATGTCCAATGACCTCTTCCTTCTGCTTGCAGTTCATTTTTTGCCATAGCTACAGCCTCTATTGCCATTCTGATGGCGTCTGGAGTAAGTTCTGCAGAATCATAGACAACATGTTCAGCATGTCTGAGTATCTGAGCTATTCGATTCTTATTACTTTTGGCCTTTTTTGCCAGCTTTCTAAACTCGGGAAGAGCCTGTTCGAGTTTAGTGAGGTATGCTTTTTTTTCTTCTGCTGCATGCAGAGTAGAGGCGCATGCAAAAGCTGCAAGACACGCCACGAATATAATCTTGGACATCATGTTTCTCCTATATCATGTTTGTTGACATCTGTTAAGCTAGTATCTCGTTAACTCATCGATAAGCTGCGCCAACGAGACCGTAGGTGTAACGCTGTCACCATGCAGGATGGATAAACACCGAATTATTTGATACAAAAAAATAACGGGAGCAGAACGCTCCCGTTTCCTCTTGTTTGGACATTTAGACTAATAAAGGCCTTTCTATTGAGCGGAGCTCTTTGGAGTAACTCACTTCAGTGAGTTTTTCTCAAGGCCGATTTATCGGCCTTTTGCGGATACCGGTCGATAATATGCCGGCCGATAAATCGACCGGTAAAAAAGACTCGATAAATCGAGTCACTCCACATTGCTTCGCCTAAAATACCCAAACTCGAATAACGGGAGCAGAACGCTCCCGTCATATAAGAATTACTGTTCATCAAAGTCGCAGCAGATAGTAGAACCTGCCATGGCTTGATTACCAGAGGCTTGGGCCGTAGCAACGTTAATACAATCAACGATGAAGTTATGGCAAGAAGTATTAAAGTACACCTCTTCTATGCCACCAGAAGTTTCAATACCCGTGGCATTGCCATAAACGCTATTGTTGGTTACATTGACAGGACCTCTCACAGTAATTCCAACCCCATGATCTGAACCATACACCTGGTTATTTCTAAAACCATTTGATGTATCTGGAGTAAGTATAATTGAGCCCAGTGTCCCATGAGTAATACAATTATTCACAAGACATGCTTCAGATCCACCTGTAATCGCTACAGCAAGGCCATCTGTCGCCGTAATTTGTGAATCTTCAACAAGAACATCAGCACCTGCCATAATACGCACGGCACAGGTAATAGATCCTCTCAATAAACAGTTCTTCACCAGCACATTATGATACGTTGTGCAATCAGGAACACCTATGTGGAGCGCTCCAACCGCATAGTCTTCTGAATCGCTAGAATTAACGTCCAAAAGCACGCTATCAATTAGACAGCCCCTACCAGATACGAGCACAATTCCATCAAATCCGGATGAGTCTGCTGGATCTTTTTTAAAGATAGAGTTTTTGATGATAATGTCATTAGCCTCGCCATCTTCCCCGCAACTTCCAAGCTGCACAAGCTCAAGCTGGGAGAAGTTGTTGGCAACTGCCTGGCAACCATCTATCAAAAGACCTTCTACACTCGGAGCGTACATGGTAATGAGCCAATCATAAAAATTGTCGCCTGTAAAGGCGATGTTTTTTGATGAATCATCAATCACGCATGCTGTGCTTGACCTTGTAGCAGGAAATTCACTTACATTGAGCGCTCTAAAGGTCGATCCATCTATAGACACGCCATCGGACCCTGAAATCCAAATAGCTGCGCCATTTGTCACTCCGGCAGGTTTGACAGGAGTGCTCACATAGGGAGATCCCTCATGTGCTTCTAAAAAGCATCGGCTTACTTGCACATCGCTTGAATTTTCTATCCAGATACCTTTTGTGGTATTTTTGGTATAGAGGTTCATAAGGTTTGCTTTTTGCACGTCTACAAGGTGCACAGCAACACTTGAATCTGTCTGGTATACGCTAGCGCCTGTAATGATATCGTTTTCGAGTGTAAACTCAGAAACATCATCCACTAAAATACCCTCTGCAAGAGGGTTATTTAATGTCAGGCTATGGTTTTGAAAGTTAATCGTTACGTTGTCTGCCGTAACAGTAATTGCAGCTCCATCTCCATCATACAGAAGATTTGCTGTAACACAGTATTTTCCAGATTCGGAAAGCTCTACAGGCACTGTGTCGATAACAAAAGGTGCCTCGCAAGGAACATCGCTCGCAAGTGTCGATATAATTTGCTCGATACGATTTTTGATATCTTCACAGCACTTTTCAACCTCAGATGCCACTTCGTCAATTCCATGACACATATCGCATGACGCGCTACTTGAGCTCGACCAATATTTATGATCAGGGTGTTTGTGATGAAAATGTGAACCCAACGCATGAGCATGAGCTACAGCGCTTACTTTTTTCACCATAATAAGCGCTTTTTTTGCCATCTCAGGACTTGCTCGATTGCCACTACGCAGCACACCTTCAGCACCTTTAAGTGCCTCTTTAATGAGCTTTTGTGTTTCTGGCTCTTTTACTTCAAGCGCAAGTTCCTGCAGTCGGGTTACGGCATTGTAGAGCTCTACATCAGGCGCGGCACAAAGTGATGCTGAGATCACGAGAGAAAGTGCTAAAAATCTAATTTTTTTCATTTTCGATTCCTTTTGTTATTTAGTCTAGTATTGGACAGCAGACATTTGAACCCGCAACAAGGGGAGTAGCCCCAGGATCTTGCACTACGCCAGGATCAACACCTAAACAGTTGTCTGAACTGTTATTGCAGCTTGTGTTGAAGAAGATATTAGTCAAAACTTCTTGGTTGTTAATACCGATATCATTATTGAAAATTCGGTTATTTCTAATGTGGTGATTACCTGCAAGTGTCGCAATAAATACGCCAGCGCCACTGTTGTCAGAAATCTGGCAATTGACAATTGCGTCTTCATAGGAACGTGCATCCATTGTTACACCATTGCCTTGGCTATCAGTTATCAGTGAGTCAAGAATCTGGCAGTGAGTTGCACCACCAAAGTCGCCCGTGAACCCACCAAAGAATACATTCGAAACTCGAGCTCCTGTAAACTGACTGTGAGAGAAGGTAATGTCTTCCCCAGTTTCCACATAGAGTCCATAGTGATTATTTCCGCGTACAATACAATCTCGTGCATAGATATTGGTGTAGGCTAAAAACAGGTCATTACAGCCATTTGTGCTGCCACAGCCGATGTGAATGGCTCCTGCGGTGTAGAGATCAGCCTCTGAAGAATCGACGTCAACAACCACGTTTTCTAAAATGGCTCCTGATCCTTGTACAAAGAGCAGACCATCAAAACCAGGCATTGCTCTATGCTGCTCAAAGGTCGAATTTTTTATTATGACATCATTAGCAGTAAACTCTTCTCTGTCATAATCACCAAGCTGCACAATTGAAAGGTCTGAGTAAGGCGATGCAATTGCCATACATTCATCAACAATCAATCCAGATACTTGTCGAACATAAAGAGCTTCAGTCCAATTTGCAAAGACACTCTTGTCAACTGAAATATTGGATGAATCTCCATAAACAAACAGTCCTGACGTATACTCTCGCTCTACAGGCGAGCCTGAATATCCTTCAAAAACGAGGTTGTTCATAGAAACACCTACAGATGCATATATTGTTACACCAGTACCGTAGGTGCTCTCGCTATCAAACAATCCTCTATGACCCTGTAAAAGTGAGTTTTCAATTACTACATCATTGCAGCTATCCACTACAACCCCGTGAACGGTTTTGTATGTGTAGACATTATCGATATGTGCCTTATTTACATTGAGGAGACGAATCGCGGCACCATCAGCACCATTTGTTGCTCCAGGGCCTTCAATGCTATCGTTGAGGAGTGTAAATTCGTTCTGATATTGAACATAAATGCCGTCTGCATTAGGGTCATTTAAGGTAAGTGTATTGTTATGAAAGTTGATAGTCACATTGTCGGCAGTGACGGTAATTGCAGATCCTGGGCCATTGTAGACAAGATTTCTACTTACACAGTATTTACCTGAGTTGGTAATAGCGAAGGGGACATGGTCGATCGCAATCCAGTTATCACATGGAAAATCGACATCTATAAGTTCGCGAACTTCACTTAATAGCTCGAGAACATCTGTGCAGCACTCGTGAAATTCAGAATCGAGCTCGCTAAGTTCTGAGCAGGCCTCACAATTTGAGGAAGATGAGGATGAGGAGGACCAATGGCCACGTCTTTTAAGATTTTCTTCAACACTCTTAACGCCTTTCAGTGCCACTTCTACATCTTTAGACGTAAGAAACTTGCCATTATTTACTACTTCCTGAACATGGCTAAGCACTTTTTGAATGTAGGCGATTTTCGCTGGATTGGTTTCTTCACCTGCCAGACGGTTGAGTTGTGGCACAAATGCCTCAAGTTTTACGAGGTTTGTGGGCTTTTCATCTGCTGCACGAAGTGAGCTTGCACATGCAAAAGCTGCTATACAGACAGAAAATAAAATTTTGTACATCCTGATTCTCCTATATCGTGGTTGTCGACGCATCATGACGCCGTCACCATGCAGGATGGAGGAACATGGAATTTTTTTGTACAAAGATTTCAAAAAAGGCTCTAATTTGCTACAGTTATTCACCAAAAATTAGTGCAAAGCTCTCTGAAGCAAAAACAAGGCTCTCTCATGCAAAAATATGAACATAAAGAAGTAGAAAAAAAGTGGCAGAAATATTGGGAAGACAGGGGAACCTTCAACGTAAAGGTTGATACCTCAAAGCCGAAATATTACTGTTTGGATATGTTTCCATACCCATCTGGCGCAGGCCTCCATGTAGGCCACGTTGAAGGCTACACAGCTACTGACATCGTATCCCGCTACAAACGCATGAAGGGCTTTAACGTGCTGCATCCCATGGGCTGGGATAGCTTTGGCCTACCTGCCGAGCAGTACGCTGTACGCACAGGCACCCATCCGGCAATATCGACAAAGGCCAACATCGACACCTACCGTAGACAACTTAAGTCGCTCGGCTTTAGCTACGACTGGACCCGAGAGATTGCTACAAGCGACTCAACATACTACAAGTGGACCCAGTGGATTTTTACAAAGCTTGTAGAGAAGGGCCTTGCCTACGAAGCTGAAATGTCGGTGAACTACTGTCCTTTTCTTGGCACCGTGCTCTCTAATGAAGAGGTGGATAATGGCAAAGCAAAAGAGGGAGGCCACCCCGTTATACGCACACCGCTAAAGCAGTGGATGCTCAAAATTACTGCCTATGCTGATCGCTTGCTTGAAGATCTTGACGCTGTAGACTGGCCACCTCACATTAAAGCCTCACAGGTTAACTGGATAGGCAAAAGCTCAGGCGGCACCATGCACTTTGATGTGCCTTCTATAAAACAGCAGTTTACTATCTACACAACTCGTCCTGAAACTGCCTTTGGAGCTACATTTGCGGTCTTAGCACCAGAGCATCCACTCGTAGATGCTCTTACAACAGCTGAGCAAAAAGCTGCAATTGAAGCCTATAAAAAGCAGGCTCTTGCCAAAAACGATCTTGAGCGCACCGAGCTCAACAAAGAAAAAAGCGGCTGCTTTACCGGAAGCTATGCGATAAACCCTGCAACGAAAAAAGAGATCCCAATCTGGATTGCAGACTACGTATTGGCTACATACGGCTCAGGGGCTATTATGGCAGTTCCTGGATCGGACCAGAGAGACTATGACTTTGCCGTAAAGCACAACCTACCAATTGTACGAGTAGTTCAAGGCGAAGGCGAAGGGGCCTATGAAGAGCCTGGCATTGTTATAAACAGTAAAAATGACGAACTTTCACTTGATGGCCTCACAACAAAAGAGGCTATGGAGCGCTTTTTAGACTGGATCGAGAAGAAGGGCATTGGTAAGCGCGCGACGCACTACAAGCTTAGAGACTGGCTCTTTTCGCGCCAGCGCTACTGGGCAGAGCCAATGCCGATTTTGCACTTTGAAGATGGGTCAATGCGCTCGCTTGGCATTGATGAGCTACCGCTATGCCCACCAGAACTTCAGGACTATAAGCCTGCAGGTGATGGCCAGAGCCCTCTTGCCAAGGTAAAAGAGTGGGTATATATAAACGATCCGAAGACAGGCAAAAATGCTCGTCGCGAAACCAATACAATGCCGCAGTGGGCAGGATCATGCTGGTACTACCTTCGCTTTATTGATGCAACAAATACTCAAGAAGCGTGGTCAAAAGAGGCTGAGCAGTACTGGCTTCCAGTAGATCTCTATGTTGGGGGAGTAGAACACGCTGTTTTACACCTACTCTACGCCCGTTTTTGGCACAAGGTGCTCTATGATTGCGGCCTTGTCTCTACTCTTGAGCCATTTCAGATGCTCAGAAACCAGGGACTTATCGTAGCACGTTCATACAAAAACAGCGTAAATGCCTATGTGGACCCGGTAGAAGTTACTGAAAAAGATGGAAAGTATATCCATCAAAAGACAGGCGAAGAGCTTGTAAGCCATGTAGAAAAGATGTCAAAGTCAAAACTCAACGGCATTACCCCAGATGAAATTATAGAGACCTATGGCGCCGATGCACTACGCCTCTATGAGATGTTTATGGGGCCGCTTGAAAAAGAAAAGGTGTGGAATACTGACGCTGTGGCTGCCTGCAGACGCTTTTTAGCGCGCGCTTATGACCTTGTAGCTGCTACTGACAAGCACACAGATGAGACAGATGAAGAGACCTTGCGTCTTACTCACAGACTTATAGCAAAGGTAGGAAGCGACATCGAGAATCTGATGTTTAACACCTCTATTGCCAAGATGATGGAATACACAAATGAGATGAGCCGCCGTGACAGCTACTCAAAGTGGTCTCTCAAGATCTTTGTACAGCTTCTATCGCCTTTTGCACCGCATATTGCAGAAGAGCTCTGGCAGATGCTTGGGCAAAAAGAAGAGCTTTCCTACATGCCATTTCCAACCTACGACACAGCCTACCTTGAAGATGCTGTTGTTACCTACGTTATCCAGGTTAACGGCAAAGTGCGTGGGCGTGTGGATCTACCTAAGGACCAACAGGAAGAGGGGATTGTGGAGCTTGCTCAAAGCCACCCAAATGTGGTTAAATTCCTCGATGGCAAGGGTGTAAAGAAGGTTATCTTTGTGCCAAACAAGCTTCTTAATATTGTTGTTGGGTAAGTAAAAGACCTAAGTGACATAAAGGACATAAGGGACGTAAGGGACAAAAACTTCGCCCCTTACGTCTTTTTTCTAAGTAATTTATTGATATTAATAGCCATCCAATTTATAGGTAAGCTAACCTAATAAGGAGTTTATATAATGAAAGTTACCGCTAATGACATTCCAGCAATTGTACAAACTGCCTGCACTGACCTCAGAGATTTAAAGGCGTTGCTTGATGCAAGCAATATTGACGAAGAACAGATCAAAACAGTTATTGTACGACTCCAAAAAGAGGCAAATGAACTTACTCGAGCAATAAGCAAAAGCCCAAATCTGGCGCCGCTTGATCCAAAACTCGAAACTGACCTCAGGACTTCGCTTGATTCGATCAAAAAAGTCTCCAGCATGCTTGGCCATCAACAGGCACTTTTCTTAGGAGTTTTCAACCGAATTGAGAACTGCATCAAGAAATTTGAATCCAAAGTAACAAAAGTTGAGAACGATCCCTTACGCTAACAAGAGTAACGATTAAAACGATATAACGATAGGAACGATAAAAACATTAAATTACATCGTTCATATCGTTATATCTTTCTTATCGTTTTTTTATATCATGCAATCTTCAAGAAATCCCGTTTTCCCTCTAGAAAGCTTTACAAAAGAAAGATTGATATGTTATCCTCTCTATTATGAAAAGTGAAATACAGCCATTTATTCTCGACCTTGCAAAGCGCATCCAGCAGCAGCCTGAAGGCTTTATCTTTGCAGCTTTTAGCGCTCCTTCTGATAAAACATCTGAAATCAAACGCGTGCGAATGAGACCACTTATTGTTAAGGGCGCGCTCCACTTTCAGATTTCATCCTTTACCGAGACGCAATGCTTTAGCGTAAACGTTTTGCCCCAAGAGATAGGCTCAGAGCTCACAAAGGCATCTACACGGTTTTCTCAGGCACTTTTTCACTTTATAAATGACGAAATTCATGCCCATATTGAAGATAGCAAAATTTCCTACAAAGTCACGCAGCACAAAAAAGTATACCTACAAAACCTCTCCCACAATAGGTCTAAAAACTATCAGCTGCCAGAAAAAGAGCCTTCAGGACTCCTGATTGCCCTTGGAATACAGTCTAAAGAAGGAAAGGTCCTTCGCGATAAGTTTGATAAATTTAAGCAGATAAACCGCTTTTTAGAGCTTGTGGCAGACATTCGCGATGAGATGAGTGAGTCGCCCCTTATTTTGGACTTTGGCTGTGGTAAGGCCTACCTTACCTTTGCCCTTTACAGTATGCTGCAGGATGCCCGCATTGTTGGCATAGACGCCAGAAAAGATGTTATCGACAAATGTTTAGCCCTAAAAGATGCCCTAGACGCTACAAACCTTGACTTTAAGCAGATGCGGATACAAGAGTATAGGCAAGATGGGCCTGTAGACCTTGTTCTTGCACTTCACGCCTGTGACACTGCAACCGATGCTGCTCTTGCCAAGGCAATAGAGATGCATGCCCAGACTATTTTGGTAGCGCCTTGCTGCCAGCATGAGGTATCTGCTCAGATTAAAAAAGAGGCACATCCCTTGCTTTTAGAGCATGGCCTGTTAAAAGAGCGCTTTTCTGCCCTTGCAACTGATGCCATGAGAGCTGAAATTTTAAACCAACTTGGCTATATGGTGGACCTTGTCGAATTTATCGATCCCGAGCATACCCCTAAAAACCTGCTTATTCGCGCGACACGCAAAAAACACCCCACTCCACCCAACTGGGATGCCTACAAAGCACTCAAAAACAGCCTGGGAGTCACTCTCACCCTCGAGCGTCTCCTTAAATTAGACCTATGAAAAAGATAGCATTCCTCTTACTTTCTTTTGCCTCTCTCTTAAATGGCCATCCTGTTTCAAGAATGGACGAGCCTTGGTATGCCGTCAGACATAAAGAGATCCTTGAACGCCGAACTTGCGGTCCGGTAGATATGGTTTTTATTGGAGATTCAATAACTCATTGGTGGGAAAGCCATGGGAAAGCTGTCTGGCAAAGCTATTACGGTTCTCGCAATGTGCTCAATTTGGGCTACAGGGGTGATCAAACACAGCATGTTTTGTGGAGGCTAGCAAATGGGGAGATCGATGACATAGCCCCTAAACTGGCAGTAATTATGATTGGTACCAATAACCGCAATAGTACTGTAGATGAACTTGCAGAGGGGATTGAAGCTGTTTGCAATACAGTGTTAACTAAGCTTCCCGAAACAAAGGTGTTGCTTCTTGCGATATTTCCCCGTGATGATCTTGGCCCAGTTTATAGAACCAAAATTGGCCAAGTTAACGAACGAATTGCCCTTCTTGCAGACAATAAACGACTCTTTTATATGGATATCGGCTATCTATTCTTAGATAGCTCAGGCAACGTACGAAAAGATCTCTTTTATGACCTTCTTCACCCAGGCGCGGCAGGCTACCAAATATGG
This sequence comes from Verrucomicrobiota bacterium, assembly GCA_018239765.1. Lineage (GTDB taxonomy): Bacteria > Chlamydiota > Chlamydiia > Chlamydiales > FEN-1388 > SZAS-7. Next base: position 52,202 of record JAFEGT010000023.1, on the reverse strand, counting down.
GCCGAGAGCATCGAACCATTCTTAGTTAAATCAGCCCTATAAAGAAAAGCAGATATCCGAGAACGCAAAGATAGCCATTTTCTATAACAGAAGCTAAAGAAACGGCCACTATTGCAAGAATCGAAAAGTAGTCTATGTGAAGAAACCCTACCTGTAATGACGCGAGGATCAAGAGTAAGGGATTGATGGTACGAAAGATCGTCTCATACCGCTCAAACAAGTTCCCCTTTGGTATCATCTCTAAAAAGCGAATCACAAAAGATGCACCTTTTTTAATGGCAGGGGAGGGGATTGCCTTGCGTTTTAGGGCATCAAAGAGCCAGACTCTCTCATCAAAGAGCATAAGAGCGCTTAAGGATAGGATCAAAAAGCATGCCGGCAGGCAGATAAGCTGTATGGGCAGCACAACCATGGGCAGGCTTATAAGAAAGGCCAAAAATGCAGCCCCAGATGAGCCATAGAGCTGTGTCAGCTCAAAGAGTGTGACTGTCTCATAGCGATCGGTGTAGAGAAGCAGTTCTTTCGTTTTATCCAAAAAGCTTAGTCGTTTCATATTGCCCTGTTATGGCACCTTTCGGCTTTTTGCACAAACACAAAAAAACAATCAGGATATGCATGATTGCCTTTGGCGGCATCATACGCAAGATAATAGTAAGTGCTTTTCCCTTTCGAAAAGAGGGATGTATTATAGTTCGAGGCCTCTCGTGGTACCCCCTAAGTGCTAGCTTACCGTCTTTTTCAGCCTGAAGGGCTGGTTTATAAAAGCCTAGGGCAACGCCCTAGGCATTTGATTTACAATAGTTTGCAGGCTGAAAGCCTGCGTTATTGTGAATGGTGATTGCTCTAACATGTTACTCTCGTTAAGGTTTACAATAACGCAGTCCTTCAGACTGCAAAATTGTCCTCACATGTCACCCAGGGCGTTGCCCTGGGCTTTTAAAACCCAGGCCTTCAGCCTGAAAAAAACAACCCTTAAGTTAGCGCTTATACGTAGGCGCCCTAGGGTGTAGAAGCACAAATAAATCGCACTCCCGAAGGGGAGTGCTGTAAACACTTCAGGAATGCATTACAGAGCGTTATCGCCTGTAACTTTGATGCCGGGGAATTTGGCTCGGATGCACTCAACTACTTGGGCATAGCTCAGGCTAAAAAAGGTACACGTTTCATCTGAGGTACGAAGAGTAGCCTCGTTAAAGATAGCTTGCACATCTTCTTCTCTAATATTGCTAAAGTGGTTCAGAAAACGTTGAAATATTTCTATTTCAGAGTTTGCGGCTCTCTTGAGTGCCATTTGAAGATCTTTACCCGGAAGGTCCTGGTATTCTTTCATGATTTTCTCACCAATCTCATGAACTCGCCATCCGCGCACAGATATCTCTAACACTTTGCCAATATCTTCAGTTGTGAGTTTTTCACGATAGGTGTCAATGAGCTTTGTACAGATTTCTGTATGGCTTCTGCTAGCAGCGCCTACAAGCGCAATACCCACATTTGACCCATTGGTGCGAGCTAAAAGCTTCTCAATACGTGTCTCAAAGCCCTTTTCAGATGCTCTCGCCAGCGCCTCATCCAAATGTTCTTGCTTAATCCGATCGGCATGTTCAAGAATTGTCATAAAGGCTGCTTCTGAGTAGTAGCCCTGGGAAGCTCTTACTAGGGCTTCACCTAGATATTCAGAGCTAATGTTGGGAAATGCTTCAAGAAGAAGCTTAATAATTGGAGCCCTTTCTTCTCCAGCGCCAATTGCAAGTGAGCGAATAATCTCACCCGCATCATCGTCTGTGATAAGTGATTTATATTTGTCCAGAATGAGTTGAACATCAGCTTCTCGCTTAGCAGACTTGATTGTCCATCGTACTGTTTCAGCCGTCCAGTCTGTTCTTGAATCGAATATTAACTTAAAAGAATCAGGACTGTTTGCCCCTGCCGCAAAGGCAAGCGCATTTCCAAGCGACTTTTCTGAACGTTGTGGATTGCGCGCAAGATAGAGCGCGGTAATTTCGTAGCCATGTTTCTTGCAGCCATCATTCCACTGTCTTGAAGCTTCTGCTAAGTAGCCCATTGGACCAAAAAGCCTCTTTTTAGGAAGAAATACATAGTCAATGAAAGAGACAATGTTACCTACAAAAGGTATACTTGCAATCTTTGCAACAAAAGAATCTTTCGATAAAGCATGGATTTTAATGTCATCTGTCCAGGAAGTTTTGACAGGGTTTACTCTATTTACCTTGTGAACCAATTGATAGAGCAGAATTCCAACATTCTTTACAGTACTTACTAATGGGATGCAATCTGTAACTTTATCAAACGTATTTACTGCCTTTAAAAATCTAACCACGCAAACCTCCAAATAAAGAAACAAATATAACAAAATTGGGGTTTAAACAAAAGATAATTTGATCTTTTCTATAGCAATAGAGGTAGTTTCAAGCTCATTAAAGAGATCATCTATCGCTTTTTGGGCATCTTTAAGCGCCTTTGTGTAGTCGCCAAGAACCTGGGTTTTACCCTGCTGCACCGCATCAAGGATTTTTTGATTAAGCTCATCAACTGCCTTTTCTTGCTTGATGATGCTATTTTCGAGCTGCTCTTGCTTCTGAAGGTATGGTTTTAGCGCCCGAGAACGCTCCTGCACAAGATCTGCCCTAGCACGTTTAGCCTCTTTATGAGAAGACTCCTTCTTAACAGGCGCCTCTTCATCATCTTGCCAGCCACCCTTTTGCAAAAACTCCTCATAAGTGCCCAAAAATTGCTCCTGGCCTTTGGCATGAAATACCACAAGCTTTGTAGCAAGCCTCTCAAGCACAAGTTCACTGTGGGTAACAAGACAGACAGCACCTTCAAATTCATCGAGCGCATCCATAAAGGCCTCCATTGACTCTACGTCAAGGTGGTTTGTGGGCTCATCTAAAAGCAGTAACTGGCATGGGTTTGCAAGGAGCTTGCCAAGCACCACGCGGCTTCGTTCACCACCAGAGAGCACGCCAATCTTCTTTTCGGCGCGGTCCTGCGTAAACATCATCTTGCCAGCGATATTGCGTATTTCTTGCTGATTCAGTTTTGGATTTGCAGTTCGTATCTCATCTTCAACGGTATTATCTAGATGAAGCCGTTCAATATGACTTTGACCAAAATAGCCAATCTGTATTCCGCTTGTCAGAGTTATTGTGCCGCTTGTAGGTGTGAGCTCTCCTAACAGCAATCTCAAAAGCGTCGACTTACCTTTACCATTCTGACCTACTATTCCCAATCGTGCATTATGTTCTATCTCAATTGAAAAATCGGTAAAAAGGGGAGTGCTGTAGCCAAACGAGACATTTTGCGCCTTCAAAAGCACTTTTGAATTGGTTTTGCTGTAGGGGAATGCAAAGTGTAAATTGTCTATTGCGCAGAGTGCTTCAAGCGATGGCATGCGATTTATCGCCTTTTGGCGCGCCTGAGCTTGGGCTGCCTTGGTGTTTTTTGCCCCAAACCTATCTATAAAGGACTGTAGATGCTCTTTCTTTTTTTCAAGCCCGATGCGCGTTTTTTCATGCACCTCTTCATCAAGTGCAATCTGCTGAAAAAGCTTTTCTGTAGGTCCTTGAACCTTTTTTACACCTTTTCGGTGAATGCCAAGTGTGTGTGTAATGACAGAATCTAAAAACTGCCGATCGTGAGAAACCATAATAAGTTCGCCCTGCCAGTTTCGTAAAAACTGTGCAAGCCAACGTATCGACAAAATATCGAGATAGTTTGTAGGTTCATCCAGGAGTAGGCAGTCAGGCTGAGATAAAAGCAGTTTTGCCAAATGCAGCCGAAGCTGATAGCCGCCAGAAAAAAGCGAAGGAGACTTTGCCATGTCATCGGCTTTAAAGCCCAAGCCAAAAAGAATTGCCTCTGCTTTATAGACATTTTCTTTTTCTTCATCGGGAAGACCTAAAACGGCTTCATCCAGTATTGTAGGCTTAGAAAAATGGATATGCTGGGTAAGAATGCCAATTTTATAGCCTTTTGGCGTCGTGATAATGCCGCTATCTGGCTCTTCTGCCCCTGTAATCATGCGAAACAGGGTAGTTTTGCCCGAACCATTACGGCCCACAAGGCCCAAACGCTCACGCTTACCCATGATAAAGCTGACATTATCTAAAACTGTCTGGCCACCATAGGCCTTTGTAACCTGTTCAAACTGGATCATAGGCAAACATCTTACGTCAAATTTTCATATTTTAACAATACGTGAAATTCGACCTCTGCTTAAACCGTTACCTCAATAGCTTGTTTCTGGGATGTTATGTTGCATTCCTCCTATAGGCGCGAATGCAACATAACATCGATTATCAGACGTTGCTACTGTGTAAAAAAGGCTTACATAACCTTAATATGATTGGCAACTGCATGCTGGATTCGATCAATAAGTTCGGGTTTTGACTCAACAGTCGGCCCACCTTGCAGCTGTTCAAGCTCACCAAGCAAAATGCTAGAAATTGCACGAGACAGATCAGAACCTAATTGACTATGAAACTGCCCTCCCGGCTGAATTTGAGGAAGACGCTCCATACAAATATAGGCTCGCATATAGAGAAGCTGCCTGTCGAACTTCTCTCTATCCACACCTGATAAATTCATCTTTTGCAGATAGGCATCTTCAAAATCATGCCGTAAACCTTGAATCTGTTCTTGCGACAAGCCATTTCTATGGCCCTCTACTGCAATCCACAAACTAAAATTTGCCAGATCATAGGCTGGAAACCCTACAAATTTTTGTCCTACTTCATCAACTGCATCGCTTACAGTATCAAGATCTATAAATGTTGGATGAAAATTATTATTTCGATCGATAAATACATTGCCAGGCTGAAAATCACCATGAGTTAAACAACCGTCCATACTATTGAGATCGATACCCTTTAACTGCTGCAAAAATTGCCGATTCAGCGGGTGAAGTCCAATTGCGACATCTGCGCCTAATTCAAAGGCACCCTTGATATATTCGATTCGTTGTTCTCTACGTGCATTTGATTCAAGATCTGCTACAGGAATACGTGATGCTGCATGAAGGGATGCAAGGCCTTCTGCCGAGGCTACAATACCCTTTTGTAATTGTTCAAAACCACCCTCTTTACCTACTGATTCAAAATAGCTACTTACGGAACTGCCTTTTGCAGCAGACTGCAAAATCCAATGAGTTCCCTGTGCGTGAGCCGCAGCCAAATGATCTGGAACAGAATAAGCTTCCCCCTGAAAGCGAGCTATAAGACCATTATTTTGTTCTTCTGCCCTATAAAGCCCCTCGCTCTGATACTGCTTTAACACTCCGAGCAACACTCCATTCTTGTCTTTAATGAGATAGACTGGCACGCCAGTTAGGCCGGTAGTAAGACCTCCTTTAACTGGTTCAACTGAGAAATTTTCTTCTTTGATACCGAGTCTATTTGCCACAAAGGGTTTAAGCACAGCAATAGAATCTTCACCTTCCTTAGGCGTTGGAAGCTCTTCTAGGTAGGGTTTCTTTTCGATAACAGGGAATTCTTTGGGCTCTTTGCTCACAAAAGCCGCATCAAGAGATATTCTAAACGCCGGACTATTCAAGTATTTTTTTATTATGCGATCTACTTCTGAAGTAGGCAACAGTGCACGAGGTAATCGCTGAACTGCAGCTTGATGTAGAGTTGATAATTTTTGAAATTTTCTTGACTGCTGATACTTATTAATTTTTCCAAGTAAGGAATCTACCTGCCCAGACGTTAGTGTAACCTGAGCTCTCCCAACAACAGAAGCAATATTTGCAAGTTTGTAAGAATCACGAGCAAAAACATTTGCCTTAAGCCAGGTTACCACACCCTTTTTTGATGCAGATATGGTAATTTCTCCAGTAGATTTATCTTTCTTCATCTGAAGATAAAATTCTTCTGGTTGGGATTTATCCCATTTTTCAGGCTCTTTCTTAAATTCTACCATGTTATGGGCACTCTTCGGATTAATCAACCCATAACATAGTAAAAAATATTAACAAATATTTTTTTCACGCGAATCTTAAAAGTTCTAGATATTTCACATTGGTGATTTCTGTAAGATCTTCTACTGAGAGTTGCCTTCTCATGCAGCGATCCACCGCTCGACCTTCAATGGCATTATTCACTTTTGTGATGATTTTGCTAGCTGTGATACTGAGCTTACCTTTTTCACCTACCCCAAGCGCTTCTCGAATCCAGTTAAATTCCAGATCAAATCGATCCGTATGCAACAGTGCCGAAAGAATTCGTTCAAAAAACTCTCTCTCTTTCTGCTCGTCGTAGTTTTGCTCAGCAATGGTTGATTTTGGCTTTGAAACAAATGTTTCGTAAGCCTTGAGGAGCTGTACTATTTGAATCTGTTGATAAGGCTTCTTATTTGCAGTAAGTTCCACAATTCTCACATAGAGATCTCTGATTTGTGGTGAATTATGGCGCACCTTACCTTCAAAAAATGGCTCAAATTGTCCATTATCCATAGTATTTTCATTGAGCGGTTTTGCCAAGAGTTCTGTAAGCTCGCTAATTTGTCTCTTTTGCAATGCACGAGCCTCTAGTGCGTGGCTGATCGTAATACCATTGTCTGGATTAGCTCTTAGTGTGCTCTTCACAAGTCGCTTTAATTCTGTGAGTTTTTCTTTAGCTTGAACTGCTGTTTTTGGATCGAGTCCATTTTTCCATTCTGCCGGAATATTCCACGAATAAATAGTTACTGACATAATATCACCATTATTAAGTTAATTTAATAATATATAGTAATTATATGTTTACGTAAAGTATTTTTATCATTAACATATTAGTCATAATAATATTCGAACACTTAAAGAAGTTAAAACCCAAGGAGAAAAGGATGTCATTTGATGTAATCATGATTAAATCTTTAAGTAGCAGCTCCAAAGTTGCTCTAGAAAATCCCGCAGAAAAAAAGTATGTAAGTGCTGTAACTGGCAAACCTCTTTCTGAAGAATCTGCCGAAAAAGCCAAAAAGCTTGGTGAAACATTGCAAAAATTTGGTCCCTTTGCAGGCGTACATAGCTCTGAAAGCAAAACAAGCTACGACACAGCACACTATGCAACAGGAGCTGAGGTGATCGTAAATAAAGGCTTTAATCAAATTCGCCTTGGCACATTCGAAGGTGTTCAAGCTGAACAGATCCAACAAGCCTACGCCGAAGCTCATCCAACTGCACGTTTTATACCAGAACCGAACGATTGCTTAAATAAGCCATGGCCCAATGGTGCAGACTTCGAAACCTACGAAGAAGTTGATGCACGAGTTCTCGAGGCATTTTCAAAGCTACACATTAGCAAAGAAGAAAAGCCTGTGTATGTTGTTTCAGCCCCAAAAGAGCCTGTGCGCTCGGTCATGCTGCATGCAACTGTTGCAGAATCGGCACGCAATTCTCAATTTTATCAACAACTAGCTGTACATCTGCAACGAGAGCCAACTCTTGATGAAACGATACGTCAATTTGCTGTACGCGGCCAGCTCAACCCAAAAGATGGCTCATGGATCCGCTTTCATTATGAGAATGGCAAAATCTCGATTGTTGACGTTTCTGCAGATGTAGAATTTAGAAAGGCGCCACCAGTTCCTGGCTATATTCGAGAATGATTTTAAATCGCTAGGATATTTTACTAAGGAGTATAGTGTAAAAATCTTCGATGTCTTTTAGATGATTTTTTACTATGCTCTTTAATATTTCTGGATTGATCGATTCATAGTCATGAACGGCAATATTACGAAACCCTACCATATGCTCCATCTTCTCTTTTAGATCCTTGTCAATGATCCCATTATGGTGAAGTATTTGAAAATTTTCCTTTAGGGTTTGCGGCATTCCAAATGATTTTGCACGCACCACATGTGCCGCTAAATCGATTAAAAGCTGGACTGCTCTTTGTAAATTTAACGTAATAATATCTTGTGTATCATAATTGTCAAGTCTACTCACATCTCCATCTAGAGTACTATAAATGCGTTGCAGACAGTTTTGGATACGATTGATCTTTTCGTACACTACATCTTTGTCAATCATGAAGCTTTCTCTGCAAAATATTTTTTTCGAATGGCTCACGCATTTGCTTTACATCTGCATAGTCAGTTATAAGCCGCATTTCAAAGGCGTCATAAGCCTTTTGATTCCGCATAACAAGAGGCTGCCCATTTTTTACAGCTTGCATCGCTATAATTGGCGAAGCTGTATTAAGCAAAACTATATCCACTTCTTGATGCATTGAGTCACTAAGCTGCTGTCGAAACTGCAGCATATCAAGTGGTTCTGGTATGCTGTTTTGGTTGTAGAGCAGCGCTATATCAATATCGCTATCGCGATTTGCTGTTCCATTTGCCATAGATCCAAAAATAAGCGCCGCTGCAATATCTGAATCTGATTGTAAAATTTTGGTAAGTTTTTCTCTATCCATAACCTTCATATTGAATCTTTTAGAAAAAAAAATCAAGAGCCTTGTTCTGCAACGTAGAGCAAAACATCAATGAAGTTTAAAGCCTTGCTCGCAAACTCTTGAAGTGAGATCTTTTCGTTTACGTAACTATCAAGGTAGCCTAAAAAGTCAATTGCCGGATTCCAGGCAAGATTTTGTGTTGCTTCATCTATGAGGCGCTGAAGCTCTTCTTTAACAAGCCTGCTCTGCCCTTCATCCATTGTGGCAGGTTCAAGAAAACGTTTGAGTTCACCTACAGCTAGCGAGACTGCTGCTGAACGTATCCAATCGTTTGATTGAAGAAGTCTGCCATAGCGCTTGTGGCTGATAAGGCTGTCCAGAGCCTTATAGAGGCTTTTTTGATGCAGTTTTGGCTCGTCACTACTTGATCCCCACAAGCTTGATCCCCATAAAAATGTGAAGATCGACTCAGATTGGCTTTTGTTCTTTTTATACAGGGTAGCTTCGTGTAGAAGCCGCAAGAGCGCATCAACCAAACCATTTTGCTGTTGAAACGATCCCGCTTCAATATCATGCACAAGCTCCTCTAGATGCTCACGAACATAAGCAACCGCCTGAGAACAATCATCGAGCACCTTTTTGCAGTCAAGAGCAGGGCTTTTCTTGGCACTTATAACTGTCTTGAGAGCGGTAGCTGCTACGTTATTGGGATCTTTACGTTCAAGACCCCCATAGACAATCTCAAGCAGTTCAAGAGACTTCTCTCTTAATGGCAAACAGGCAAGTTCTGATAATGCAGCAGGCTCTAACAATTGGGCACTTGCCACCGGAAAAAGCGAAAAGGCTACGACGCTTCTGTGAATCGCCAAGGCGCTCTCTTGTACAGCATGAAATCCCTGCGCAAGAAGTGATGCTGTATACTCAAATAATGGTCGTATAACCCGCTCACCAACTACATACCCTATGCTTTTAGGTACTGGCTCATAACAATGTGTGAAGGCGCCTACTGGCAGATGGTAGAGAGCGGGTGGTGTGTACTGTAGTGGAATCATTTAGAGCGATTACCTTGGGGTACTGGGATGTCCTGGATCTGGCCACCCTGTGAAAGTGCCAAAATGGATCCAGCGATTGGTTGAGCCAAAATTTTCTTTTGCAAAAGTGCCCGCACCTGATTGTCACTAAGTGTGATATCTTTATACTGCTTCCAGAGCACATAGGAGCAGCCCTCTTTCCATTTACTGCAGCCATATCCTTTGTTGCCCTTGATAATAGGACTTTTACACTTTGGGCAGTCGCCATAGACATCAAAATTCAGGGCAAATATATCGCTTTCTTTGATCAGCTGCTTTGTAAAGCCTACAATCTGCTCCATAAACTCTCGAGCAGAATACTTGCCCTTTTCTATCTCTTTTAATTTTGCCTCCCACTCCCCTGTCAACTCCGGCGACTTTAAGTTGGGGTCCTGCACAAGAGAAATAAGGTAGCGACCAAGCTCTGTTGCCTTTAGCTGCTTACCTGAACGCTCAATGTACTTACGTTTGATGAGCGTTTCGATGATAGAAGCCCGTGTTGCTGGCGTGCCAATCCCCTTTTCTTTAAGCGCTTCTTTTAAGGCTTCATCTTCAACAAGTTTACCAGCAGTTTCCATAGCGCCTAAAAGGGCATTTTCATTAAAAGATGCTGGCGGCTTGGTCTTCCCTTCAGAAATAAAGGGCGCATGTGGGCCCGACTCCCCTTTTTCAAAGAGCGGCAGCTCCTGCACTTCGTCCTTTTCTTTTTCTTTATCGTCAGACTTTTTAGGATAGAGCACAGTCCATCCCGGAGTAAGAATGCGCACACCTTTGGCTTGAAAGGCAACATCGTTGGACGAGCCCTCTATTGTCGTCACCTCTTTTACGCAGCTTGGATAAAATGCAGCTATAAGGCGCGTAGCGATGGCATCATAGACGGCCTGCATCTGATGCGACAGACCTTGCGCTGTTTTGCCGGTAGGTATTATGGCGTGGTGGTCGGTTACCTTTTTGTCGTTGATAATGCGGTTAGAAAAGTTGAGCTTGTCATATTCAAGAGGCGCCTTCAGCGATTTGAGTATTGAAGTCACCTGTGCCTTCATGTCGTTACTCAAGTAGCGAGAATCGGTACGAGGATAGGTAATATATTTCTGCTCGTAGAGGTTTTGAGCCATCTGCAGCGTATCCGCAGCGGTCATACCAAGCTTTTTGTTCATCTCACGTTGAAGTTCTGTTAAATCAAAAAGTAAAGGGGGATGTTCGTTCTCTTTTTTTGCTGTGACCTTATCTACCTGGAAGGGATGATCTTTAATAGCCTCGAGAAGAACTTCTGCCTCCTGCTTGGTCTTAAAGCGATCTTTTTTACCCTTAAATTCTACATCTCGATATTTGGTAAAGAGCTCAAAAAAGGGCTCTGAGACAAAGTGGCGTATTTCATCATCGCGGTTTACAATCATAGCAAGCACCGGCGTCTGCACGCGGCCTACACTCCAGAGGGTATTACCTCTTCCATAGCGCACCGTCATATTGCGCGTGGCATTTAAACCAACAATCCAGTCAGCTTCGTTTCTACAGCGTGCAGCGTCAAACAGGTTGTTGTAGTCAGATCCCAGCTTCATGTTGGTAAAGCCTGCGGCTAGTGCTTCTTCAGTCAAAGACGACAGCCAAAGTCTCTTCCACGGTTTATCGACGCAGCCTGTCATAGCAAGTATGTAGCGAAAAATAAGTTCACCCTCACGGCCCGCATCGGTTGCGGCCACAAGCTCTTTTGCACCCATAAAGAGCTTTTTGATTATGCCAAACTGCTTCTGCACGCCCTTATCGTCCACAACCTTGAGCTCAAAGTTGGCTGGTACAAACGGCAGGGTCTGGAGCGACCATTTTTTTAAGCTTGGGTCATAGTCGTCAGGTTCTTTAAGCGAAATGAGGTGACCAAAAGCCCAGGTAACCTGGTAGCCCTTACCTTCAAAATAGCCGTCGTGACGTGCCTTAGCACCAAGATGTGCCGCAATATCGCGCGCAACGGATGGCTTTTCAGTTAACACAACAATCATGACTGTGAGACTATGCCAGAAATGGGTTTATTTTGTTAGCATCTCGTCAATGCGTTTGAATAGATGAGTTTTACTCGCAACTGCATCCAAGCAAATTCTTTAACAGCAGCAGAGGCATGAGCAGGATATAAGGCTCAAAGCAGAACCAAAGAGGCCACCTATAACTATATAGAGGCCTTTTGTAGCTTGAGCCCCACTGTTTACTGTGATACCGTCTGCAAACTCAGAAATGCCATAACAGACAGTGACAACTGAGGCTATCGAAATAACAGCTGTAAAGACCGCACAGGCCTTTACCTCGCACGAACAGACTTGTCTTTCAGCTTCTTCATAGTAATTAACTGCCCTCTGTCGCGCACCTACTTGATTTGCTTGCATAATGATCCCCTACAAAATTAAGACCCGAGCATTATTTCTCTTTCCCCTAATCCCGTCAACCGCTTTAAATTCCAGAAATACTATTCGCGTAGTTTCAAGAGGTTTAAGGAAAGCAAATATACTCTTGTCTTCAATAGCTTCAGTGTATTATAAATATAACAAATTTAGAGGCAAAATGTTCATACGCAACACTATTAAAATTTTTGTATTTTTACTTACCCTTAATCCTCTCACTGCTGCTATCTCTACCCCCTACGCCAGCCATATCGAAGCAGTAATTTTTGACTGTGATGGAGTATTGGTTGACACAGAATATTTAAAGTTTTTAGCTTGGCAAGAGGCTCTCGCAGTAGAAAACATTCCTTTTGTTATCGAAGAGTATATGCCCGTTGTAGGTCACAGCTCAAAAAACATTCTTCTTATGCTAAACAAACAAAAAAATATTGAAATCCCCGAAAGAGTTATCGAGCGTAAGAATGATAGATATACCGTTCTACAAAAAGAGGGCGTCCCTCCGATAGAAGAAATGATCGCATTTGCACGACACCTTGCAGACCAAAAGAACTACTTAGGAATCAAAGTTGGACTCGCCTCATCCGCTCCCCGCGATGAAATCCTGCAGAACCTAAAACAGATTGGGTTAGAGCATGCATTTGATCTTGTAATTTCAGGCTCAGATGATCTTGAAGACTATGTCGATGATCAAGGAAAAAACAAACCCAAGCCCTATATCTACATGGAAGCAGCGAAGCGCTTGGGTATTTCGGTTACAAAGTGCCTAGTCTTTGAAGATACAGCTGCCGGAATCGAAGCTGCAACAGGCGCTGGAATGACTGCAGTTGCTGTGCCTAACAAATTTACTCTTGAGCAAGATTTTACAAAAGCAACGGCAATCATTCATAGCTACAAAGATTTACGAGCAGAGTTATTTCGTCCTATTTCAGACTAAACTCTGCGTCAAACCTCTGCAAAAGAGCAACGGCTTCTTCATCAGTTGTTTTTTCATCGACAAATTTTTCGATCAGCGTAAAGAGCTCTTTACGTGCCGCAGCATAGTTTGGCATACGGATACCGTAAGAAAAATCGCCGAGTGTAGCTTCGATTGTTTGCGCAACTACCGCTCGATGAAGAGGATGATCTTTATAAAACTCTTCAAGCTTTTGAGGTAACGATTGAGAGACGGGTACACTTACAGCTGTCTTATGTAACCCCTCTTGCACCTCATCGCTTGCAAGATAGTCTAAAAAGCCGCGGACGCCATCAAGCGCACGTCTTGTTTGCTCGTTATCCAGCACCCATATTGAAGCACCGCCAAGAGGCAGCGCATGCTTTTCGCTCTGGCCGCGCTCAAGGGTAGGAAGTGGGCCATAGCCTACATCAAACTTTGCTTCTTTTTGTAAAAATTCAGCGTGAGATGAGCCTTGCATGTAAAAAGCCACCTTGTTTTCAATAAATGGCTTTTTGGCATTATTGTCAGGCCCAGCATAGACATAAATGCCCTCTTTTGCCTGGCGTCTGATATCTAGAAGATGGTTTTTTAGCCATTCAGAACTGAGTGTATAGTTACCTTTACCCGAAAAACCGTTGTCAGGCTCTGCAACAGGAGCATCGCGCTGAGCCGCTGGAATTTCTATAAGATAGGCAGGTGGCCACGCAGTTGTATAGCCCTTTTCTACAATGCCGAGCTTTACCATCTTTCGGCAGAGCTCTTCGAGCTCTTCCATAGTTTGCGGCACATACTCTCGATCAATGCCCGCCTTTTCAAGCGCCTGTTTATTTGTATAGATAACGCCGCAAGCAGGGTTAAGTGGCAGAGAAACTGCCCTACCTTGACTGTCGCCAAATGTTTTTTGAACCAGAGTAGCAATTTTTTGAAGCTGAGCGTCATGAAGAATGTCATAGACAGGGATAATTTTTTTCTCGCCAATAGCAGTCATCAAGCTGCTTGTCATAAACTCTGGAGCAAGGACAAGCGACGGCTGATCGGGGCCAGGCTTACCTAAAGCAACCTGTGCTGGCACGCCGTAGTTGCGATCACTTGCAGTATTTTGAATTTTAACCTGACACTCAAGGTGCGATTTATTCCACTCATCAACTTTACTTTCTAAGTAGGTAACAACCGGCCCTTCTGTTGCAATCCAAAAATGTATTCCCATAAAATCCTCTTAAATTTTGTCCGAATTATACTGAGCAATTATCTATTCGACAAGCTATTTACTCGTTTGTATCCATTTCTTCAACAAGCAGTTCTGAAAGTCCATATTTTTGTGCAATACTTTGCACCCGCTCAATCGTCTCTTCGCAAGATAGGTTCCGGAGTGCAACCACGCACTCACGATGCACTTTGGGGTTTTGTAAAAATTGATTAAGCTGCAAGATTACCGCAAGCTCTTCAATCGGTTTGTCCGCCACTGTAAAATCTTTAATGTATGGGCAGGGAGATTGTATCTTTTCTTCAGTACTTTTCCAGGAGCAGATACCAAGAAGCTCTTTACAGTCTAACCTTCTTGCAATTTCAGTAATTCTTGCAGCCGTTTGCTCTGAGATTAGCTGAGCAAGTGCGCTCCAACAGGCAACTTTTATGTCAGGCACTATAAAGTAGGTGGCAAGTTCAAATAACTGCTCAATAAAGTCTATTGATTTTCCTGAGAGAAGGCATTGACCACCGTAGAGAACATCAAGAAAAGAACCAAATGTCTCAGGAGCTACATTGAAAGGGACTTCATGTGTGTTTGCTTCTTTAAACCTGCCAGTAAGCAATGCTTTCATCATTTCACTTCGCGCAGCAAGGAGCAGTTTATGCGCACCAAATTTTGCGCCTCCAGAAACAAGTGTTATGTCAATAAACTGGTCACGAAATTGCTGAAAAACTGTAAAATCAAATTTTGGCACATCCGCATGAGTCCATGTGATGTGTAATTTAGCACGCACTTTACTTACAGGATAGTCGCCATCTTTTGCAGAGGTAGAGTAACGATCAACACCATTTGCATGCACTGTAAAGCCCCATAACCGATGCACTAAAGCGGCAACTCGATTTGTATATTTGGGGTGAAGAGAGTACTGCTGCAGAGTTGTCTCGGCAGAGCTTTTTCCAGCATCTATTGCATTAAGAACACTTTGCAAAATACCATTTAATGCACGCGTCATTCTAGAATTTTTACTGAGAATTTTCTGCTGCGGAAAAGATGCAAGATCCGAAAGAAGCACTTTATTTGCATTACATATAGTAATCCAAGACATACAACCTCATAATAATAAAATATCACTTAAGTATTACACAAATCATATAAACAGTCAAAGAATCTAAACTTTCCAAATTATGTGCGTTGCAATACGTAATAATCTTTTTTATTGCATTCTTTGTACATATCTGTTCTTGTATTTGCAGCCCCGGCACGGTCCGGGGAAAATATAAGGAAATTTATTATGAAACGATTGCTCTTCATACATGCTTTAGCATTCACGCAGATGCTTTCTGCAGACGAAGCACCCGACGATAGCTGGATTAAACAGCTACCATCCTACATCCGAAATTTAGTAACACCTGAAGAAGATCATCATGGCCATTGGTCTTCATCTTCATCTTCTTCATCAGAAGATCATCATCACATCCATGTAGGTCCTACCGGCCCACAAGGAGCTACAGGTCCTACGGGTGCAACAGGCCCCCAAGGCCCTGCTGGCACTGGCGGTACATGTACACTGTGTCCAACAGGATCAACAGGAGCTACCGGCCCCACAGGCCCAACCGGTCCTTCAGGCCCAGTAGGTCTTGCGGGTCTAGATGCTACCACACGAATCCCATATCACTTTTCAGGTTCTTTAAACGTGGCGACAGGTAATGAAAGGGTCTCTGCATTTTTAGGTGACTACTATCACTTCCCAGCCTCAAAAACTGCCGAAGTTGAATATGCAGGCGTACTTAGCACAACACAAGTGAGTGGCGGTATTGTAATAAGCAACCTTGGCGCCAGTGCAGCCCCTGTGACTGTAACCATTTGGGTAAATGGCTCCCCTACTGCCATATCAACAAGTGACATTACATCCAACGGTTATTATCCAATTAGTGGTGATCTTACTATTAATGAGGGCGATCTTATGAGCATAGAAGTTACTGCAAAACAGCATATGGAGCTTACAGGCTCAGTTGCAGCTACAGTACATCTCCATCTATTATAAAAAGCGCTATTTCGGCTGTGGGAGGCTCACAGCCGAATCAAGAAGCTCTTCAACTCTTTGCCAATTTACCACATTCCAAAAAGCATCCATGTATTCATCTCGACGATTGAGATACTTTAGGTAGTAGGCATGTTCCCACACATCACACGCAAGTATAGGCTTGCCCAACTTCTCTGTAAGTGGATTGGCTTGGTCGTTGGATGCATAGAGAGCAAGCGAGCCATCAGGCTTTACAACAAGCCATGCCCAGCCACTACCAAATTCAGTAACACCAGTCTCCTTAAACTTTGCTTTAAATTCTTCAAATGAACCAAAGTTTTTTTCTAAAAGTGTGAGCATTTTTTTACTTGGTCCTGGATTTGCCATAGGCGAACGGATGCAGTTCCAATAAAAAGTATGATTCCAGTGGCCGCCACTATTGTTACGGATAGCGGGAGGAAGCGTATCTGCCACGGCAAATAGCTCTTCAAGACGATAGCCTGACCACTTAGTCCCGGCCAAAGCCTTATTAAGGGCATCCACATAGGCCTTATGATGACGGCTGTAGTGAATATCAACGGTTTTGGCATCGATAGCAGGCTCCAGCGCATCATAGCTAAATGGGAGCGCCGGCAAGCTAAATGGCCACTTTTCGCTATTTACCTGGGTTAAAATTGTTTGTTGTTTTGATTGCAGCTGCATAGCCGTAATAATCGTCAGCACCGCTGCTACTGCAACGCCATAAAACCCTTTTCGCCAGTTCATAACCGCCTCACCTGTAAATAAATTTTCTTATTACATGTAAAGCATGGATTTGGTCAAGTACCTTGTGCAATTCCCCTAGAAAGAGTATACTTTTACTCCTACATAGCTAAAGAGGGACTTTTATGCTAAAACGCATAGTGAAATCAACGCTTGTTCTTATTGCCTGCCTACTTATTTTTGTGTCGTTTATGCCTATGCTGCTTTCGATATCTAAAATAAATCAGTTTCTTATTTCATGTGTAAATAGTCGCATCGGCGGTAAGCTGCACGCAGAAGAGATACAGATTGGCTGGACAGATGGCATTTTAGTAAAAGGTTTACAGATAGATGATCCGCAAGGCCGCAATGTGGCTGATATTAAAAAAGTATCGTGCGATGTAGCACTTCTATCGCTTATTCATGCGCCAGCCATTGAAGGACGCGTCCAGGTAGACTCCCCCAAAATCACTCTCATTGACGACAATCATGACGGTCACTTTTCTATCGAAAATGTTTTTACTTCAGAACCCACAGAAAAGGCAAGCAGCGAGCCGGCAAAGCTTGTATTATCAGACCTTCAACTCTCACTTGACATTCAGCCGCAAGGCCAAGCCAAAATAAATCTTGTCTGCCAAATAGAAAATAACGAAGATGGCAAGCAAGAAAAAGGCGCTGTTAACCTGACTGCCACAGCACAAAACGTTCAAGAACTTGAAAAAGCCTATAAATCAGCTCTTGGACAAGCTAAAGCATCGGCTGCGGGCACGGTTGCTCTTGATTGCCATATCGACGATTTTCCAATAAAAGCAGCACTGCCTTTTATACGCATGGCAGACCCTGCGCTTGCAACTATGCTCGTCCCTGCTCTTGGCGATAGCCTCAACGCTAAAATCTCCCACACACTGCGTGGCGATGAGCTTACACTCTCTTTACTTGTACAGAGCCCACAGCTTAATCTAAAGCTTAAAAGCGCAATCAAAGGCAACACCCTTACCATTAAAGATCAGGGCAGCCTCAACTGGCAGCTAAGCCCAGAACTGCTTGCCCTCTACAACATAGACCAAAAAACCCCTACAGCACTCGTAGCAACTGTACAGCCTTATAGTGGCACTTTAGGACCTGATGGCAAGATGCC
This sequence comes from Verrucomicrobiota bacterium, assembly GCA_018239765.1. Lineage (GTDB taxonomy): Bacteria > Chlamydiota > Chlamydiia > Chlamydiales > FEN-1388 > SZAS-7. The sequence goes on along the minus strand of JAFEGT010000023.1, from coordinate 34,321 downwards.
GGTTGACATCGCCTGGAAGCTCACCGCACCCCTTGCCCTTAGTCAAGGTCCATGCTCCGCAAGCGGCACCATTACTGCAGCTGCCATCCAAGAAAGCGTCGACGCACATGCAGAAGTCACACTTGGCAAAAACAGTGTAGATGCCCTGCTTACAGTTAACCATCCGCTTACAACGCCAGAAGCAAGCTGCAAAATTGCTCTTGATGGCGAGACGAAAGTAGATGCCGATCTTGAGCTTAAAAATTCACTCTTTACCGCGGCAGTTAATTCGAATGATTTTAGCTGCAATGCAAAAGTTCCTTACCACTTTGCTGACAACATCCTCACCCTAAAAAAGGGAGAAGCCACCTGCAGCTACAAAACTTTTAATGCTGTTGTCGACAGTCTCGATAGTGTTATCAACCTCAACAAAAAAGAGGCACAAGGTACGATTGCCATCCATTCAGATAGCGCCCTGTTTGACACACGCTTTCAGGTAACTGCCGATAAAGCAAGTGCCGATGGTGAGATGAAGCAGTTTCCTGTAGCATTACTTGCAACCCTTGCAAACAAACCTGAGCTTACAGAACTTTTAGGAAACACACTTTCAGCTAACTGGAAAGCTACTAACGATCAGCTCGATGTCAATCTGCAAGGAGATAACCTCTCCTTTAAAACAAGCCTCTTGATTGGCGACAACATCTCTGGCAATGACTCAACCCTACTCAGCTACCAGCTGAGCCCAAAACGGTTTGATGCCTTGCAGGAGATGCTGAAACTCGACAAGCTTGAGCTTAAAAACGCTGTCGACATTGCCCTGAAAATTAAAAAAATCGAGCTTCCCAAAAAGTATGAGAACCTAGGCACGTTTCTTGATGGCCTCTCACTTAACACACTCGTGACTGTAAGCCAAACTACATTGGCTCAAGCGAACAAAAAAGCTGTTACCATCGCCCCTCTTACACTCAACGTCAAGCAGTCTGGTAAAGATCGCAAAGTAACCTTTAGCTGTGAAACCGATAAATCGGTTGCAAACTCTGCACAAATTGCCATCGATGGTTCAGCACACAACCTCTGGAATGAAGAGGGCCTCCAACTTGATAACGCCCGCATTTTGCTTGATACCAACATCAAAAACTTGCCCCTTGATATCTTCTACACAGAAAAGTTGGTAGCAGCGTTTGGTGAAAGCATCAACGCAAACCTTAAAGGCGATCTCAAAGACATGACAGCGGGCTCTATTGTTGGCTCAATAGAAAGCCCACGCTTTAAATCTGACATTGCCTGCACGCTTCATCAAGGCACACTAACACTTGATAAACCGATTACAGCAGAATATACACTTACTGCAGAAGCTGGCGAAGTGCTCTTAAAAGATGTAAACCCGCTGCTTGCCACAGCTTCGGGCACAAAAGAGCCCATCAAGCTGATTATCGATTCAAAAGGTTTTCAGGTACCTCTTAAGCACTTTTCTATTAAAGACACCAAAATACCAAATATTACGATTGAACCAGGCACGCTCACATGCAAAAATAGCGGCATGCTATCGCTCCTTACCAACCTACTCAGAGTATCCAAATCGGATGTAATTACACTCTGGTTTACCCCTATTTACGTAAGTGTTGAGAATGGAATCGTCCACTGCAAACGTGCAGACGCCCTCCTCTCTGATGCTTTCCCAATTGCAACCTGGGGCAAAATAGATCTTTTAAACGATAAAATCGACATGACGCTTGGTCTTAGCGGCGCCTCCGTTGCTAAGGCGTTTGATATTTCAGGCCTTGATCCAAGCTACATGGTGCAGATACCAATACGCGGCACAACACAGTCGCCAAAGATCGACTCTGGCCTTGCTACAACCAAGATTACAGCGTTAAAGCTACAACAGACATCCTCCAAAACAACATCGATCATTGGAGGTCTTCTAGAAGCTGCTACAACTATTGTAGAAAAAGATGATCCAGCTCCAGCCCCTACTACAAACCCTCTACCCTGGGCTGACAAATTTCATAAACCTAAGGTTTCTCCTAACCTGTTACGGAAACTGATACGCTAAGATGACTGTCCCGGCCCTCAACAGAATCTCATGTGTGCTTAACATTGCAAACACAAGCAAAGAGCACTTCGTTACCCAAAATGGCCTTGACGCTACAGGCGACAAGGCCTTAGAATCGACCCCAGATCAGATTATCGACAATCTGATGCGCGAATTAGAACTCTTTACAAAACTTGACACCGTAACAAAAGAACCTCCCCTAAAACTGTTAAAGCAGCGAGCTCGCACCTACTTTAAGGGTAAGCTTAAAAAGTCTACACCTAAAATGTGCATGCTTTTTTTGAGCCTCTTTCCGCTCGCCAAAGCGCGCTGGAAGCTTGCCAAGGGACTATCAAAAGATAGTATTGTAGATAAAAATTCAGAGCAGGGCTACAAGCTACTAAAGGGCAAGCCCACAGTTGTGGAATATGAAGACCTCAACACGCTCGTATTCCCTAGAGACACCTTCTTTTTAGTCCAGGAACTCAAAGATTGGCTTCTCAGCCTCTCACTTCTGCAGCTCGAAATATGTAAACGCCTTGCTGAAGCCGATGTTGCAGTACTTCGTATTGAACGCGATAAGGATGATGAACTCTATATTCCTGAGCTCTATTTTGACTACCCACAAAGTCCCCTCTACGATCAGGTAAAGAGCGTCTCAAAGCAGCTTTTGGAGCGTCCTGACCGTATTGAAAAAACAGTAGAGCCCATCCTAAAACGTCTTGCAGGTCATGAACATTGTGAAAAATACCTCAAGGTACTCGAACTTAATGAGCTCATTGCCAAACGTGAATATCTTCTTGATGATTGGGAAAGACAGAGTTTTGGAGCCGACACCTACACTACTAATGAATATGTTCTAAGCAAGTTCAGCGCTCTAAGCCACAAACCAAGAAAGACACTTGCATTTCTTAAAAGACTAGGCGATAGCTTTACCACCTACCTGCAGAAAACACTAGAGGCCTCAGTAAAAGATACCTTAGAAGAACAAAAACGAGTTTCTGAACATATTTTGAGGATGGTAAGACAGTTTGAGCAGGACCCACAAGTTGAGCTCTATAAAAACATTACACGCAGACTAAAACCGCTAATTCAAAGATTTCTTTATGATGATCGCGAAACGGCTCGTGACTATACTGAACTTGCGGTTCTGACAGAAGATTACGCGGATGGACATCCCGAATATGAATACTATGTCTGGACAGATGTTACCCCTCAAACCTATCAGAAACAGGCTGAAAGGCTTAAAAGCTATACACAACTTGATGAACTTGATGTAACAAAAACATTCAAGAAAGTTACAGCTCCTGTAACACCTCAACGTGCTGATCGCGGCTTTGGTGTGACTATTCCTGCCAGACATACAGGTAGATGCCTTCCCAAAAAGAAAAAACCAACAAAAGAAGAACCTGTTGTAACCAAGCCAAAACCGGTTGTATGCGCTACCTGCGACATCGAAGAAATTACAGTAACCCTGGCAAAGGTAACCCTCCATGTAGAGCCCATGCAAACGCCTCCAGAACCTGTAATAACAGCAAAAGCTAATCTGCGATACGCTATGAACGTGCTCAGATGGCGACCAAGCTATCTTCAACATGATGATCCTATCAAGTCAGACACCAAATACCATCACAAATCATATACCCCCCGGGATCGACTATGGATATATATCAAGCACAACTTTGCCACTATTGTTGACGATTTTTTACATCTTGGCGTGTATGAAAAGGATCCTAAAAAACTTGAGTTTTATAATGCTGTAAGGCGACTCCAACTTGTAGGTGATATTACAATACAACAGGGTCGGAGAAAGGATAGAAAAGTAGGTGTATTTACCTTTACAGAAGGCCACGATGGCACTTGGAAACACCGCTACTTTACAATAAAATCAAAGGCTGAAGAGATTATAGATCAGACATATGCTGAAAAAGGCTGGAAGCTACTTGAGAATCCAAAAGAGCAAGCCAAAGATGGCCAGAAACCTGACCTTCTTGCGAAAGATGGAAGCTTTGTGGAGTATCAGTCTGAGAATATGATCATCATCCGCGACCCCAAGAACCGCAACGCCCTTATCCGCATTGTCCCAAACAGAGCCTAATCTTTATAAATCTTATTCTTGATCTTGGTCTTATTCTTGTTTTGAAGAGCCTCCTGCAAAACTAAGCACAACCGAATTCAGGCCAACGGCCTGAGTTATAAAAGCCTAGGGCATCGCCCTAGGTTTCAGGTACATAATACGTTGCAGGCTGCAAGCCTGCGTTATAGTTATGTAACCATAGGCTATAACGCAGGCTTACAGCCTGCAATATCTTCCGCATCGCAATCCTAGGGCGTTGCCCTAGGCTTTTATAACCCAGGCCCTTGGCCTGAAAACAGATAACTCGAGTTTTGCAAAAGACTTTTGATCTTGGTCTTATTCGTGTTTTGAAGATCAACGTTTTGGACGATTGCTGCGAGCTTTGGGCTGGAAGCGGCGACCAAGAAATACAGGTTCGGCCTTTATTGAAGGATCGGGTTCGTAGCCTGGCACTGTCACGGACGGAATCTTTTTCTTTAAAAGACGCTCAATGTTGTGCAAAAACTCATGTTCGTCGATACATACAAGAGAAAGAGCCTGACCGGTATTACCCGCTCTACCTGTTCTACCTATACGGTGAACATAGTCCTCAGGCACATTTGGAAGCTCATAGTTTACAACATGAGGTAAGTAGTCGATGTCAATGCCGCGGGCAGCAATGTCTGTTGCTACAAGCACACGGATTTTACCCTCTTTAAAGTCACTTAGAGCTTTTGTACGGGCATTTTGGCTTTTATTGCCATGAATGGCAAGGGCACTTACCCCTCCGAGCGCAAGCTGTTCTGCCAAACGGTTGGCTCCATGCTTGGTACGGGTAAATACAAGAACCTGCTTTAAATTTTGCGAGGTGATGAGGTGAAGAAGAAGCGACTTTTTGCGTTTGCTGTCTACTGGATGAACTACCTGTGACACCAGCTCTGCCGCAGTATTGTGGCGAGCCACTTCTACTGTTTTTGGCTTTTGTAAAAAGCCAGCCGCTAAACTTTTGATCTCATCAGAAAAAGTAGCAGAGAACAGCAGGTTTTGGCGTGCTTTTGGCAATATTGCAAGAATTCTTCGTATATCGCGTATGAAGCCCATGTCAAGCATGCGGTCGGCTTCGTCAAGAACAAGTGTTTCGATTTCTGAGAGGTCTACTGCATGCTGATCCACGAGGTCAAGCAGCCTTCCTGGTGTTGCTACAACAAAGTCTACACCCTTTTTCAGCTGGTCGATTTGCGGATGTATGCCCACGCCGCCAAAGATTACGGCTGTTTTAAATGGAAGGTATTTACCATAGGCTTTTACGCTATCTGCAACCTGTGCAGCAAGTTCACGCGTAGGAGTTAAAATAAGCACGCGAGGCTGTTTTGGCTTGCGTGGCTTGATATTTTGCGACAAACGGTGCAACAGAGGCAACGTAAAGCCAGCAGTTTTGCCGGTGCCTGTCTGGGCACCTGCCAAAAGGTCAAACCCTTGCATAACAAGAGGAATCGCTTGAAGCTGGATTGGTGTTGGATCGGTGTAGCCCTCATCTGATAGGGCATGTAAAATCTCGCGAGCGAGGCCAATTTCGGCAAAAGAAGATAAATTTGTAACAGTTTCAGTCATAAGATCATACATGATACCTTTAGCGAGCTATTTTATCAAGATCTTTAAATAATTTAACAAGATATCCAGGATAAGCCGACCAACAACGATAAGAACGATATAACGATAGGAACGATAACAAATAAAAATATCGTTGCTATCGTTATATCGTTCTTATCGTTGTTTTTCATCTTGCTATCGTGGTTGTTTTAAAATGAAGAGCAAAGTATACATGAGTGAAACGGAAAAATTTTATGGAACCTGTACTTAGACAAATGTATGACAGCCTTGTGCCTTATGTGCAGCAAGGCTATACCCTTGCTCAGCCCTATGTGTACAGCCCTCGCGGCTTAGCACCAACTGTTGTAACAAGTGGCTTTGTAGCTACTTTGGGCGGCCACGCCGTTACTCGCATTTTCGGCGACACGGTGGGCATTGCCTCAAGCATGGCTTTAGCGTATACTGGAGCCGAAATGATGCACTCAGAAAGCACCAAAGCTCTCATGCTTGCCGCAGCAGTACATCTTGCGCCCTCTATTTTTAAAAAGGTGGTCTCAGATGTAATTTCTGGCACGATTTTAGGAGCAGGGTCACTTGCTGTAAGTGGTGTGGGAGCTACGCTAAAGTATAGCTTTAGTGTGCTGACAGGCACTTCAAGAGCCGAATCTGCAAAAATAAAAGAGCTTCAAGAAAAAATCGAAAAACTGAAAACCAAAAAAATTGAGCTTTTAGCTAAACTTGCTGCCATTAAAGAAGCTAAAGAAGCAAAAAAAGCTGAAAAAGCAACAACTACAACAACAGAACCTAAAGAGGAGAAGGACTCATGGCAAAAGGACTAGAACGTAAAAAAGAAGAAAAGAAAAAACCAGCCGCTACTTTAAAAGAAAAGCGCGCTGCTAAAAAAGAAAAAAAATCCAAATAGTATCAAGGGACGTAAGGGCTTTATGTCCCTTATGTCCCTTTCGTCCCTTATGTCCCTTTTCCCCTTCCCCTAAAATAATCATTTCATTATAATAACTGTTTTATAGCAACGCAAACCCTATATGTTTTCGAAATGTAAGCAAATTTTAGAATCGATCGGCGAATATATTCTCATGGTCATACAGATGATCTGGGGAGCCACCTGCCACCCCCCTAAATGGTCGCTTGTGCGCAATCAGCTGTTTGATATTGGTGTAATGTCGCTACCTGTTATTGCAATTACAGGCCTTTCAACAGGCATGGTTTTGGCCGCTCAAGCCTATTTTCAGCTTTCAGATAAGGGCCTTACGGGCACGACAGGGATCATGGTTGCAAAGTCAATGCTTGTAGAGCTTGGACCAATCCTTACGGCTTTTATGATTACAGGTAGAGTTGGCGCTGCCATAACTGCAGAACTTGGCTCTATGCGCGTGACTGAACAGATCGATGCCCTAAAGTCTATGGCAGTTGACCCTTTACGCTACCTTGTTGCCCCACGCGTTATAGCCATGACCCTTATGGTGCCAATTTTGACCGTCTTTAGCTGTGCCATGGGTATTTTTGGAGGCTATCTTGTTGCCGTTCAGCTTTATGGAATGGCTCCACACACCTTTTTTGACCCCATGCCAATCTACATCACTTCATTTGACCTTATAAGCGGGTTTCTAAAGTCTTTTGTCTTTGGTATGCTCATTGTCACTATCTCCTGCTACCGAGGCATGAATACACGCGGAGGCGCAGCAGGCGTTGGCAAAAGCACAACGAATAGTGTGGTAATTTGCTACTCTGCGATACTTCTTGCAAACTTTATGCTCACACTTGGCCTTAACGCCTCCTATTGGCTCTTTTACTCAGCAGGCATGCCATGATAGTAGTAAAAGATGTTTGGAAAAGCTACAAGGGAATTCCTGTACTTAAAGGCCTTAACCTCCACGTGCCTGCAGGCAAAACATTGATCATTGTAGGCCGCTCTGGCGTTGGTAAAAGCGTACTGTTACGTCAAATTACCGGCCTTGAGCGACCTGATAGAGGCACCATCGAAGTTGACGGCATCTGCATCGGCTCCCTAAAAAAACGAGACCGCCGCACAGTTTTAAAGCAGTTTGGCATGCTCTTTCAAAGCTC
>JAFEGT010000023.1:0-26562 GCA_018239765.1 Verrucomicrobiota bacterium | reverse complement strand
CATAATGAGCTCAACAAATATTCCCAAAGCCAAATTGACGACCTTGTGCATACATCCCTTACCAAAGTTGGCCTTGCCGATATGCAAAACAAAATGCCCTCGGAGCTCTCTGGAGGCCAGAAGCGACGTGCAGCACTTGCTCGAGTACTGATTTATCGACCAAAGATTATACTGTGTGATGAGCCTACAACAGGCCTTGACCCCATTACATCAATGCAGATTAACGAACTTATCGCTGAAACGCACGCAGAACTTTCTGCTACCACGATCATCGTTACACACGATCTGCAATCTGCCCTTACACTGGGCGATCTTTTTGCGCTCCATTCAGAGGGTAAAATAGCCTCTCTTGATACTAAAGAGGGCTTTTTACAGAGCGATAATCCATTAATAGTAGAGTTTTTGCAAAATGCAATCATCTCTCCGGAATATACCAGCATGATAAAAAAGGTAAATCACCATGCGTGAAGCATCAAAAAACGCCGCAATCGGCATATTAGTCATTTTGGCCCTTGGCCTTATCCTCTGGGTACTACTCTTTTTGCACCCCAGCTTTGGCGATGGAAAATTTCAGCTGCATGTGCGCTTCAACAATATTGAAAAAATCAATATAGGCACTCGCGTGACATACGCTGGTAGAGCCGTTGGCGAAGTTACCAAAATTCAGCAGGTGCCAGAAGAGGGCCGCATGGAAGGTGACGATAGCATCTATATCTACGACCTTACCCTAAAGCTTGACTCTCAAATTCCTCTTTATGACTCTGATGAATTTACTGTCGGAACGTCAGGTCTTATGGGAGAGCGCTTTATTTCGATCATTCCACGCAGACTCAAAAACCATCAGGCTCACCGTATTGCTGACAATGAAGTTGTCTACTCTACAAGTGCTCCGACAATCGACGACGCCTTCGATCAACTGAAAGATCTTACCACCGAGTTTACAAAGCTTGTAAAAGAAAACCGCGAAGAGCTTGACTCCACCTTTGACTCACTCAAAAGCGCCTCTCACCAACTTAACATAATGCTTACACGCGCCAATGAAGCAAAACTGATCGACAACCTCGCCCAGGCAACAGATCAGTTTAACCAGGCAATGACAAATGCCAACAGCCTCCTTGCAGATGTAAAAAAGGGAGAAGGCTCATTAGGTAAACTACTGGTTTCTAATGACTTCTATTACAAAACCGCCGGCGTAATGAATAAAATTGACCTTATGCTCAACGACGTTAATCGCTACGGCATGCTCTTTCACCTGGATAAAGGCTGGCAAAGGGACCGCAAGCGCCAAATAGACGAGCTTACCGCTTTAAATACACCAGATCAATTTCGCACCTTTATCAACGATGAATCGGCCAAAATCACCCAGGCAGTCTCACGCCTTGGCATGGCGCTTGATAAAGCCAAAAACGACCCTCTCGAGACCAATGCCGACTTTGTCCGCACGTTTCATGACCTATTTGTAGAGATCCAAGATCTACAGGGCACCCTAAAAACCTATAGCGTTGAGCTTGCCGACAGGCAAAACAGTACCGCCAGTACTATAGCGGATAAGTAACGAATTGAGCCCTTGCCCGTGCCCTTGCCCCTGCCCGCTAATTTCAATTATTCTGCTAAAGCCCTCCTGAGGGCGACATTATAACGCCCCTAAAAGGGGCTCTAGTAGAAATAAAATTGAAATAATTCAGGCAAGAGCAAGGGCAAGGGCAGGGGCAAAATTAGGGGGCAAGGGCACGTATCTAATTCTTTGCTCACGAGCTGTATACTTAAATCGGCAAGAGCTGGTAGAGTAAAGAAAAGAGTAGGTATATGGAAGAAGCGCCACTGCCGCAGATAGAAAAAGGGACATTTCTTATAGCCAGCCCCGATATAGAAAATGGGATTTTCTTCCGAGGCGTTATACTCATTTGTGAGCATAATGCCAGTGGCTCCTTTGGCCTTCTTATCAATAAACCGCTAGATCTTGAGCTTCCTGAAGAGATCCTCAATCTTAATGACATCACCAACCCCCACGTACATATGCGCGCTGGCGGCCCTGTGCAGACTAACCAGATGATGATTCTCCACACCCATAATGAAACTGCCGCACAAACCTTGAATGTATGTGATGGGGTCTACCTTGGCGGGGACCTACAGTTTTTGCAAGAAGTAATCCAAGATGAGGCAGGACCGCGCATACTCCTCTGCTTTGGCTATGCCGGCTGGACTGCTGGCCAGCTTGAGCGAGAATTTTTAGATGGAAGCTGGTATATTTATTCCGCAAGCGAAAAGCATATCTTTCATACCCCGCCAGAAAAACTCTGGAGAGCGCTTTTGCGCGAAATGGGAGGTAGGTACGCCACATTATCAATGTTACCAGATGATTTATCGGTGAATTAATGATACCTTCAATCCACGCCTTAGAAATGTATGCAGACTCTGCTCCTGAGACAGCATGCCTTAAACTTACCAAAAATGGCCTAGAATGTATTTTTTTAGCCAATATGAGTAGTGCCGAAAAGCTTAAAAGAAAAACTGGCCTCGGCGAGTACAAGCTAAAATCGATTGAAGAGTATGTAAACTCAAAAGAATTTTGCACTGCAGTACTTACTACTCCACACGAAAACATAGAAAAACTGCTTGCTGTGGCAAACGTTTTCAACTTCGTCAACTTAAAGAAGGTGCTCTGTGGAAGAGTGGAGCGAACGGCCCTTTCTGCATTTGAAAAACATCTTGTTGCCAAACTGAACCCCGGCATCTCACCTAAAGAGGTGCGAAAGGCAGAACTTGATGCCATTCGTCTACTTGACCCAAAAGATGCGCCTCACGTGCATCTTGCCAAAATAACTGGCCTTTTAACAGCTTGTAAAAGCAAATTGACAGCTTCGAAGCTCGAGGATTTAGAAAAAGTCTATCTTGAAGCTGAAAAATTGATTCCCCCACTCGACGCGCCAAACCATCGAGGTATCCCTGATCTTGCGCATATCATGCTGCAGAGGCGACTTCGCGATTTTGCCCAAGAGGGGCTTAATGAGATGTTTGATCAGTTGCTAGAAAATCCAGCTGCTGCAAAAACCCTCCTAAAACGAACAGAGCAGTATGTAGACAGCTGCAGAGCCCATTTTGAGCCTCACTATCAGTTTTACGAAAAATGGGGAAACTGTTTGGATACTGAGATGATTCAGGGCCTGCTTGATCCTAATGAAATACTAGACCTTGGTGTCTGCTGGTCGATGGCACTTCGCTGGACGGTAGACGAAATGAACCAGCAAAATCTCACAACAGAAATCACCTCTCAGGATCGCTTTGATACAGCACGGCTAGAGGTAATGCCAGGCCATCACCTCAGTCCAGATACCGAAAAAATGAAGAAAAAGCACAAAATCAGCAAGACCCACACCTATAATTGGGGCAAAGATATCCAAAAAGATGACCTCAAAAAGACTCTGCAGCAGGGTTTACTTCGTGAAGGGTTTTCAGGTGTAGGACAGCTTGCCTTTTGGTTTAAAGAGCAGGGCCACACAATTTCCGTTTGTACAAGGCCCGGCCATTGCCGTGTTGGCGACCCCAGCCGTGGGGTATTTAATCTGCCTAATCCAGAAAAGACCATAGAATTTCTCACCGACCTGATGACCACCTTTTACAGCAAGTCGTTCAAATCACTGCGCTGCTACTGCTATGATTTATAGAGCCATTATGCTATTCTCTTCGCCTTTTGAAAGGGATTATCATGATTGCACTACCTTCTACCGCACCAGTTAATTCGTATACTACACCCAATCAATACTATGGATGCTATGAAACGGCTGTGAAAGAGCTTGGCAAACTAAAGCCAGAACCAAGGCAAGCTCTTTTAGGCTCAATTATACATGATTTTTCTACATGCCTTGACAAAGAACGGCTCTACATTACCCTTACCGCACTCTTAGAAGTTGGTGTTGAAAAGGAATATCTCTTTGAGCGAGCGCTTCTCACAGAAGATCTTATTATTACCCAGCTTTTTACCCTTGAGACAGCTCCTACAAGGGAGACACTCATAGCCTTGGCAACAGAACACGAACTCCCCTCCTTAAGGGCTCGCCTTTTAAAGCCAGGCTATCGTCTGCAATTTGAAGAAGAAGCAAAAGGCATGTGTGCGTCTATCGAAAGAGACCCCACACACGTCTACAAAAGGGTGGCTCAATTTTATGACAAATTTCCAGATATGGGATCGTATAAGGACCCAGTAAGATGTACCACTATTCTGCAAGATGCTGTATTCACCTATCTGCAAGGATGTACAACAGGCATATTTGAAGCTGTCTATTTTTTGAATAAAGGCGTAGATCCAAGGCAAGCGATCCATTTTGTGAATCAGTCACGAAACCAAGTTATTAAGGAACTATTTAAAATTAATAGGCCAACCTACGCAGATCTTTGCAGAATAGCAAAAGAGCACCCCTTTGCTGACAGGGAACTTGTACGTTGGATCGATCTTACTGAAGAGGCAGAAGTTACTGAGAAATTTGCTACACTGTCATTTACTGATGTAGATGACGCCTTAATGAGCATACGAACGTTAAAGGACTCCGAAAAGCGTAAAACAGCCTATCTTCAGGTTACATCAACAAACTTGAATAGAGACGACTGCATAAAGGTTATTCGAACTTTTCATGCAACCGATGGCAATCAAAATTGGCTTAATGATTTTTGCTATAATACCGCATCTATACTCTTTGAGGCAGGCGACTTCATACAAGCAAAAGAGGCTCTACTCTACCTTGTTTCTGGCTTGGCTGCTGAGCAGGCAAGAAGAGACCTATTTTTGATTCGCCTTGCAGAACATTTTTTTGCACAAAAGCAGTTTAAAACGTGCTTTGAATGTATTAGTCCTATTAAACCATGGAACAGGCTAAGACATGACTATGTTCTTAAGCTGGGACAGGCTTATATTGAAAGCACCCAATTGGAAGAAGCTCTGAAGATCTATCGTGCGATTGACGACACCCACTTTGCAGAGGTGCGTGAAGACTGCTTGAAGGAGTTAGCAGGCCGCTGCATTACTATGAGGGCATGGGATACAGCTGCAAAGGCTCTTCTTTCTCTTCTGCATGACGAGCATGGGCTAGCAGATCTCATAGATCAACTCGTTGATGCATGCCTTGCCACTGGCGACTCAGTAACTGCCGCTACACTCTTTAGCCGTTTTAAAAGAGCTGAAAGTGATTATGCAAAACTGAAAATCAAAGAGACAGCCTCGAGAATTTTTGTAACCTACTTACGACAATCAAACGAGGAAGGTGCCGGCAAGTTTCTTAAAACAATGGTCTACACCCATCTTGTAGATGAATTTGCCGTAAATGGTGTTACCACCATTTTTGGAACTGGACTATACCAAACAGAGCGTACGAGAGCCTTTGCAGGCCATATTGTGGATCAGTTTTTCGATGTCATAAAACTGTATTTTGTAGATAGTGATCGAGAAAGCGCTGTCCATGACCTTAGAATGTTTATTGGAAAAAAAGCTGAACTGGATAGCTATCAGATGTGGTTATTTGACAGCACAGCAAAAAAGGACGACCAAGAAGCAAAAAAATTGGTCACAAATATAGTGTTGACCATCTTAGAAACCGAATTTCGATCCAACGGAGTAAAGGCTGAATATAGACGCCAAGATGACTATAGTGATCGAGTACGGGCGTTTGCTAGCCATCTTGCAACGACCCACTACACTAAAATAGTTACGCTGATGGAATCAAAATCAAAAGCAATCCGCATGCAAGAGCTTCGTAACTATATTCACAAGCATGCAAGCATCGAAGCGTTTAATACGTATTGTGGAAACTTTAATCCACCGCCAAAATCATCCGGAACTGCGAGACAAAAGGCTCAGGAACTTTCGAATGAAATAAAGGCAGCATTTAAGGCCTTAGACCTTCCTACCGATGCTATGAGAGCCGATATACGAAAAAATTATAAGCTTTATGCACGCACGTGGCATCCTGATCATACAAAACCCTTAAAGGACGAATCAGAAGAGAGCTTTAACCGTAGGTTCTTACAAAACCAGCATCTCTTTGCTAAAGCCTCCGCCGCCTATGCCCTGCTCCAAAAAGAAGGGTATGTTTAGGTTTTATTGACCATTTCAAGCTACCTGAAGATGGGATATTTTGAGCGAAGCTCTTTGGAGTGACCCACTTTAGTGGGTTTTTTTTAGGCCGATTTATCGGCCGTTTGCGAGTCTAGCCGGCCGATAAATCGGCCGAGTGAAAGACCCACTAAAGTGGGTCACTCCAAAGAGCTTCGCTCAGCGGTATTGGGTGAATTTTGACAAAAAAAATCTCGCGAAATCCGAGGATCCGCGAGATAAAAGAGAAAAAAAATGAGATTCTGGCGATTAACGCTTTGAGAACTGGAAGCGCTTACGTGCACCAGCACGGCCATACTTCTTACGTTCTTTCTTACGGCTGTCGCGTGTAAGAAAGCCTTGTTCTTTAAGCGCATGCTTGCGCTTTTCGTCTTCGAGAACGAGGCAACGTGAGATGCCCAAGCGGATAGCTTCTGCTTGCGCTTCAACACCACCACCACGAACGCGGACGAGGATGTCATATGATGACTTTAGATTGAGACACTCAAACGGTGCCATAATTGCTCTACGCTGGAGCTCGAGTGGGAAATAGTCATCAAACTTGCGCTTGTTAACCAAAACTTCGCCTTTTCCATCGCGCAAACGCACTGATGCAACACTAGTTTTACGACGGCCTGTAGCCACATTTTCTTGCATAAAATCCTACTAAATTCGTTTACATATTTACTGGAATAGGCGCTTGAGCCTGCATGTCATGCTCAGTACCTGCAAAAACACGAAGACGCTTCATTTGCGCACGAGCAAGGCGATTCTTTGGAAGCATGCCGCGTACTGCTCGGGAAATTGGATAGTCTGGGTGTCTTGCTTGCATAGTGTCAAATGGCACTTCGCGAAGACCGCTTATAGAGCCTGTGTAGTAGCGATAGATCTTTGATTTACGCTTAGAGCCGGTCACTACGATTTTGTCAGCATTGAGGATAACTACACCATCGCCACAATCGACGTTTGGTGTAAAATCTGGTCTGTGCTTGCCACGAAGAATTTTTGTAACCTCAGCCGCAAAGCGTCCGAGAGTTTTGCCAGAAGCATCGAGGAGAAACCACTGACGTGTGATCTCTTCTTTCTTCTTCAACGTGGTCTGGTTTGTGTTTTGAGTCATGTTATACCCTTCAGTTCAGGAAAGTAGTAAAGCATAAATTCTCTGGGGATTTTTGTACAGAGCTTTTTCTCGAAACGATGTGACAGACGAATTTTAGAAGAATCTCTGAGAGACAGAAAAAAGAGAAAGGTTGTCAAAAAGTGCTATTTAGAGGCAATCTAGTAGGGAAACAAGGACAAAAAGATGAAAGAAGCAAAAACTTTTTTTATGCGCACCTACGGCTGCCAGATGAACGAGAACGACACAGAAGTTATGGTCGGCATGCTGGAAAAACGGGGCCTAAAACGCACTGACGATGAGTCAGGAGCCGATTTATTGCTTTTTAACACCTGCTCTATACGAGATCTTGCCGAGCGCAAAGTTATGGGTAAACTGGGTAAATTGGGCAAATTGCGCCAAAACCGCCCCATAATAGGTATTACAGGCTGTATGGCAAATGCGAAAAAAGAGACACTTTTTAAAAAAGTTCCTCATATAGATTTTGTCCTGGGAACCAATAACATCCACGAATTAAACTCAGTTCTTGACGAAGTGCTCCTTACGGGCAAACAGCAGGCACGCGTCGACATGCGTTTTGAGCATGAACTGGACTACCTACAAGCTTCAAGACCCGATAAAGTAAAGGCCTATGTATCGATCATCCGCGGCTGCAGCAAATACTGCACCTACTGTGTTGTGCCATACACACGCGGCCCAGAGGTGTCCCGTACGCCAGAGAGCATTTTAGAAGAGTGCCAAGCTCTTGCAGACCAGGGCTACAAGGAAATTACCCTTCTTGGCCAAAACGTCAATAGCTATGGTAAAGATAAGCCAGAGTGGAACACCCTCTTTCACGATCTTCTCTATAAAGTTGATAGCATAAAGGGTATTGAACGCGTTCGCTTTATGACAAGTCACCCTGTCGACATTACCTTAAACCTTATGCAGGCAATACGCGACCTTAAGTCACTTTGCGAATTTGTGCACTTTCCAATACAGGCAGGCTCAGATAGAATTTTGCATAAGATGCATCGCCTCTATACAAAGCAGCAGTACCTAGAAAAGGTACAGATGCTTCGAGAACTGGTTCCAGGCGTACAGCTAGGTACAGACATTATTGTAGGCTTTCCTACAGAAACTGATGCAGAGTTTCAAGAAACCTACGATGTTCTCGAACAGCTTGAGTACTCTGTAGCCTTTTTATTTGCCTATAGTCCAAGAAAAGGCACTCCAGCTATGCGCTGGATGGATGACATTCCAGAAGCGGTAAAAGATGAGCGCCTCCAAAGGCTTATTGCCCTTCAAAACGAAATATACAAAAAACAGCGTCAGGATATGCTTGGACAGGTTGTGGAGGTTCTTGTTGAAGGTGTAGTAGATAGTGAAACAAACTCCCTCAAAGGCCGCACACGCTGCTGGAAAAACGTTGTGTTTCAAGGCCCGGAAACTCTTGTAGGAACTCTACAGAACGTGCGCATCCATAGCTTTAACCATCAAACGATGGCAGGCGATCTAGTTCCTAAGTCAACACTGCAGATTCTCTCATGATTATCCTACAAGGAAGCTATAGCATCACCCAGTTTTTTGACGCTGATGAGATTGCCATAGGTAGCCTTGTAGACCCTGCAAAACTGTCGCCAGTAGAACTTGCAGGCTTAAAGGTTGAAGAAGTAGCCTCGCCTGTACTTCAGGAAAGCCACAGCAAGTTTATGGTCGCCCAAAATAAATATGAAAAGGGACGCATTGTAGCCGAAGAAAAAGACGCCACAACTGCAGAGTTTTATAAAAAGAGCTTTAAAATAAAAGATCACTTTCCCCTCGGCACTTGGAGGATCCTCCAGTGGCTCTTTGGCATGAAATTTATAGAAAAAACAGCTCTTCATGAAAAAACCCATTTTGCCAGAAAACTTTGGCTTATGAGTGTAAGCCTGGATGAAACCAAAAGGCTTGCCAAGCTAAAAGCTGCCATGCGTTCTGAGTATGAAGTAGCATGCGTGGCGATAGGTAAACATGATGACATGCCCAAAGTAAAGGCAGAGCTTGAAGAGGTGTATAAAAAGCTCTTCAATGAAGAACTGAAATGATGTTTCTGGACTGCTTTCGTTTTCTCTTTCGCACCCCTGAGCATGACTATACGCAAGAATGCCTTCAACTTAAAGAAAAAATCCGGCATTATGGACGTGAGATTGCTAGCTTCGACAGCTACGTCAAAACTGACCCTACCCTAGTGCAGGTAGTAGCTAAACTAAGAAAACGCCATTTTTCAGCCTTACCTGTTTTAGCTTTACCTGTTTTACCTTTGCCTGCCCTTAACAGATCCCAAACCAACACATATGACTACCATGGCCGTTCCAGACTTTTGCAAGCCCTAGCAGACTATAAACTACACTGGGAAGCAAGAGACTTTTTTATGAAAATTGAGCCTAGGCTACGGACATACCGCCCATTAGAAACCGTAGAACAGCTGAAAATCCTTGAAAAAGCTTTAGACGCTCCAGGCTCACTCCAGAAGCTGTCAGATAAAGAGCTCTCACGGCAACTGAAAAGGCTATCGCTCAAGCTGCATCCTGACAAATCAGCCAAACATGCAGACCTCTTTGCCACCATACTAACGCCCTTACGAGAAAAATTTAGAGCCCCCGACAAAACTGAGCTCAACTGAGTTCAGGCCAGCTCTTATAAGCTTATCATCACTCATTTCTGGAAAATATTTGTATGAGCATCACTCTCGAATGAGAGTGATGAATTATAGCCCAGGCCACCTTTAGGTGTCCTGGGAAACATGTATGGAAGCAAATTGGCACTCTCGAAGAGAGTGCTGCTGAAAAGATGCGCCCCGCAGCACTCTCTTCGAGAGTGCCTTTATTTTTGCTGTTCTTGTCCCAGGGCGCCAAAGGCGACCTGGGCTACATTCCATCACTCTCATTCGAGAGTGAACTGATCTTAAAGTTTTGAAAAACTGGGAAATGATAAGGCCTTTATACCCCAGGTAATTGACCTGAAAACAGATAAATCGAGTTTTGCAAAAGGCTCTTAGATAAAAAAATCCTCGGCTTCTGCAGTTCTTGCGAACTCGTTACCGAGGAAGATGAAATCCTCGGTCATTTAGAGTATTTCACACTCAAAGAACCGAGGAAGATAAACCCTCGGCTTCTGCAGTTCTTTCGAACTCGTCGCCGAGGAAACTTAAATCCCAGGTTCCAAAGAACCCGGGAAACTCTTTAAAGAGCGCTCACTATCTGCTCTTTATCTGCACCCTTCCTTATCTTTATTAAACACTATTTTATTTATTTATGCAATACATTTTTTAATATTATTTGTAACTAACTTATTATTAACATGTTGAGCCAATTAAAGATTATAATTAAATTAAGTGTTATTATGTAATTAGAAGAAAAGAGAGGGTTATTATGAGTTTTTCCAACATTCTAAATGACTTTAACAGCACATTCAAACTCGAAAGAGGTGAAGACATTAGGCCCTTCTTTGTTGCCAACAAAAATAGCCTGCGCGAAGTAGTTGCTGCAAAGGTAACTCGAGCTGCTCACTATCTCAAAACGGGCGTACTCATTAATGAAGCAAATGTGTGCAAATGGGCTGATGGAAAAACCGATGAAGCGCTCACCGACCTCTTTGAAGGCAAGGCAGTAAAACGAAAAGTCGTTCGTCACCAGCATAACATGGTAATAGAAGAACCATCCCTTTTTAGAAGATTCATAAACGCCTGTAAATTCTTTGGTGAATTTTTACTTCACCCAACCACTGTGGGTGCGATCCTTCCAAGCTCGCCCGGTCTTGCAAAAGAGATCGTAAGCGAAATACCCAAAGATATGAACGCTGAAAAACGTCGCATACTTGAAGTTGGACCCGGCACAGGCATCTTTACCGATAAAATCATCAAACGAATGAACCCTGGCGATGAGCTGCACCTTGTTGAATACGATGAAAATTTTGCCAATGCACTAAAGGAAAAATACAAACATCTTGAAGGCAAAGTGTTTGTTCACCATGAATCAATTCTTGATCACAAAGCCACAGAAAAATATGATTTTGTGGTCTCAGGACTACCCTTAAACGGGTTTAAAGCAGATTTTGTAGAGAAAGTATTCGATAAATTTACAGAGCTTACAAAGCCAAAAAGCAAAATTTCCTACTTTGAGTATCTTGGCATTCCACAGATTAAAATGGCTTTTTCTAAGCCGGAAGAAAAAAAGAATCTTCAGGCAATTCTCCGCATGAAAAAGGTATTTCACGAGCAGAACAAAAAAGGAGTTGGCCACGTCTACATCAACGCACCCTGTGCCAGAGTGTTACATCACGAGATGAAGAGCGGTAGTACCAACTGATTCATTACTTGTACCTGATTCATTACCTGATTCATTCTTGGCGCCTGCCACGAGCTCATCTGCAAGTTCGTCACAACGCTTGGCCAGTTCGAGCAGTCCAAGCTTTGTGTGTTGCTCGCATTTAAGCCGTATCGACTCACTTAATGCCTGCTCCTTACGCGCCCTTTCAAGCACTTCCGCAACCGTTGATTGCTGTTTTTTAATTTTCGGTTCAAGCTTTTCAACCTTGCGCTCAAGTTTTAAGCGCTCCTCATGCAGAATACGAGCAGCTACCCCCATAATTCGGTAGCTTTCTTGAAGCGAGGTTTTTAGTTTTTTAATCTCTTCGCCATTTTTTAGCTCTACAGCATGAAGCTCTTTAAGTTTAGCTAAAAAGAGAGCCGTTTGAGCTTCGAGTTTTGCCGCTTCCTTGCCATACTTTCTAAAGACCTCTGCACAGCCTTTTACTACCTTGCAGCCAACTGTTGAACCCACCATAATGGCAATACTGGATCCTGGGATAAATATGGCACTTCCAAGAGCAGTGAGGTTTAATAACAAAAACTCCTCAGACGTGGGTGAGCTCATAACCCCCTTCATGAACGATGACCCTATTTCGCATGCAACAACATTCATACTCTACACCTTAAGTAAAAGCCTCGTTTCAACTCTTTTGAGCGCTTCCAGATCTTCTTGGAGCATCTTGCCGTTTGCAAGGCACTCCCCCATGGAGCTATCGAGCTCCTGTTTAAGCGCTGTTACTGATGCTGGGACGAGTGCAAGCGAGGCAATTTGCACCACCCGTTCCATTTGGGCATTGTAGGCATCCTCTAGCTTTACAAGCTCTGGAAGCCTTGTTTGAGAAAGCTTTTCGATCCCTTCTACTTGCTGGGCACACCCATCAAGTTGGCTGCAGGCAGCCTGAAAAAGGACCTTCTCTTTACTGAAATTGTCGGCATCTGCATCGACATCCCGCTTTAGCTGTTGGACCTGTTCAAGAAGCACTTGAGCTGCTTTATCGAGCTCATCTGCTTGACTACTTGAACATGCAAGCCAGCTAATATACTGCATGGCCATTTCCTTCTAACTTAACAGTTATCGCAGCGATGTGTTTATGTAGCTCAAAGGCATCTGCAGCTGTCTTATCAACAAAAGCCTTAAACCTGCTAATCTCATCTAAAATGTCATTTGCTGCAGTATAATCTTCTTGTGCCAGCTTCTCTTCTAGAGAACTTTGAACTTTTTTAATAGACTCTTCAAAACGGTCGAGTGTCTGTATGATCGCATCAAGAGGTTTTACCCCCTTGAAAAACGCTTCAAGACGAGCATTATGCGTAGTACGCTCCTCTGCCATTGTTTGGAGCTCTTTTTGCAGCGCCTCGCGTTGTCGTTGAATAGTTTGAATGAGTCGATCCGCCTCTTTTTGCTTTTGGCGTACAGCGTGCAGGCGCACATCAAGACTGAATGATGAAAAGGCAGCAATGCCAACTGAAGCAAAAATGCCCCAAGTGCCAAAGAAAGGTAGCACCGCCATGGCAACAAGGCGAGCTATACCTACAAAAATTTCGTTTTTGGAAATGTTAACGATGGTGTCATGCAGTTCAATGCCCGCACCTACAAGAACAGCACCAAAGCAGCATGCAGCTACACTCCCATAGAGATAGCTAACTGCGAGCGTCGCGCCTAGGCCCACTGCAGCTGGCGCTACAAGCGGCTCGATGCGCGCCCACATATTTTGAGCAGAACCTATCAGCATGGCAATCCCCCCATGCAGTAACCATAGTTCTACCCGATAAAAAACACAACATAAAATACTTTCGTGCCCGTGCCCTTGCCCATGGCGTCAACGAAGGATTTTTTCTTAATCTCGATCTTGATCTTGATCTTGCATTTCTGAGCTCAGAGAAAAAACAGATTAAGATCAAGAGCCTCTTGCAAAACTCGAGTTATCCGTTTTCAGGCCAACGGCCTGGGTTATAAAAGCCTAGGGCAACGCCCTAGGTTTCAGGTGCATAATGAATTGCAGGCTGTAGGCCTGCATTATAGTTATGTAACTACACCCTATAACGCAGGCCTACAGCCTGCAATATACTGTGCATCGTAATTCCTAGGGCGTTGCCCTAGGCTTTTATAAATCAGGCCGTTGGCCTGAATTCAGCTGAAAATGTTACTTTGCAGCTGCGCTTCTAAAGATTGCATCATACGCCTGTACGATTTGACGATCGCTCTCGGGCGCTTTACCGACATATGTTTTTTCATACTTTGGCATAAAGTTGACGAAGTAGTCGGCAAGCTTTTTAGCAAAGCCCATTTTAGCGTGAGCTGTCAGTGCTTCGTAGTAAAGCGTCATAAATCTCTCGCGAAGTATTTGGTCTTTTACTTCCAAGATAAACTGGTGCAGATGCTTTGGCGAAAGTTCACCATAGGCATCAGGAACGATGACTTTTACAAGCTCAGCATACTTTTCATCAGCAAATATAACTTTAAAATCGCGCTCGAACCCTTCATGCTTTTGGCGGCGTTCTTTAATGCCGTCTTTTACATTTTCATAGCACAGATAGAGCTCTGTAACTGACTGAGCATCGTCTGAAGAGAGAACAACTGCAGGCATTTTTAGTAGAGCTTGATTAAGCTTATCAGCAAGGCGAACCCAGATAGGCGCATGAGCATTATTATCACTATCTACCCCCCATTTACCCCATTCGGTTCTTTTTTCAAGCGCTGTAAAGGCTGTGATAAAGCGATTAAGAGCATCAACTCTGCCACTCTGAAGGAGATTTCGCGGCCATGAGCCCTCTTCAAGCCCTCTATGAACATGTTGGTTGCGGATCTCTTCGGGTTTCATCTCGCTTACGCCGCCGGTGATGATTTTACGAAGTTCAGGATCTGGAAAATAGTCCTCTATTCTCTGTAATCTCGACTGAATAGTTTGCAGATTATAAGACATAATTAACTCCTTGACTTTTAAAGTATTAATGAATAATATATTTTACATGTTTAATATAAATACAAGCAACATAAATCACTTAATTTATAAAGATAAAAAGGGCAACCTTTATCAAGATGACCAAACAGGCTTTATAGCCTACGGCCGCCGATTGGCAACTACAATACTGGGCTTTCGCGATTATAGGCTACAGGAGATTCTGAAGAGTGTTGAACCCACTACTACGCTTGGCCATCGAAATTTCAGCTACCTATCTGAAAAGCTCGCAAAATCGTGCAAAATCAATAGTGACCTCTTTACAAGAATATTGAACCAGCAAAATGGTAAAACCTCTGCTCAAGAGCAAAAAAACATCGCAAACTTTCAGTCAAAACTACCCAAAAACAGCACGATAGCCAATGATGCTGCACACTTTTTAGAGCGCTGCCAGATTACCAGCAAATGGCTAGAACTTGGCCTTGATCAACAACTTTTAGACAACGACTACGAAGGGGCAAAGTTTCTTGTGAAAACGCGCCTTATCTACAGTATTGTCGGCTTTCAGAATTCTACCAGTGCCGGCCCAAAAAAGCATGCCCTTAAAGTAGATACACACAATCACCTTATGATCAAAAAAGAGGGTCGATATGTAGTCTGTAGAGAACTTGATAAAAAGTACTCCTTTGATAAAGAGCGGCAAGAAGTTGTAAGCAAAAAGAACCCCCTTGAGCGCTGGAACTATTTTTCACCTAAGGGCCTTGTGCCTATTGACAGATGGGAATATACAACCTTCGAGCCTATCGAAGAGCTTTCTCAAACAGAAATGAAAGAGCTTTTGGAACATGCCAAAAAGTTTAAAGAGGACTCTGCAGACTGCGACTCTGTAATCCAGATCTTTACAAACCCTCGTAAAACAATTGCCGGTGGCAACACTCCCCTACTTGCACGTCTTGACGCCTCATTTCCCGTACACGCCGCCATTAGAATTATCACAAGTGATGGCAAGGTCTATTCCACAGGATTTGGATCTACTATAGACGAAGATAAACGCCAGCAGCGGTTTTTGGCCACCATTAATGGCCTGCCAACCATGCTTGACTATGAAGAATTTCGCAAACATGAAGGCCGCATCGTTACATCAATACCGACCACGAAAAAAGCCTGCAGAAATGCAATAAAGACTCTACAGCGCTATCACGATGAGAGCATACGCTTTAACATCGCAACTCAAAACTGCACAACCCTTGCTGTCGATATACTCGATATTACAGGTCAAAAAGTAAACAACACTGTTAAAGCGCACGATTTTGTACGAGGCATGCTGCCTGATGCAAAGACGATGCCCGCCATAAAGACACCGGCACGCATCATCTCCTACCTTCATAAAGAGGTATATAACGAACTCCCACCAAACCTGCAAAAAGCACACGACATCATCAAGCGCATCTTTGAGTTTGCACCAGCTACTATTGCAACATTTATTGGAAACCTTGTGGTTCTTGCTCTAGGGGGTACTAAAGGCACGCCACTTCCAGCAGGTGAAAGCGACGGTTCCTGTACGTTAAAACGCAAAGAGGCAATCCTCAATAACCCGCTAGATTTCTTTAGCAGTAAACCAAGCACAATCAGCAGTTCACTGCACCTTATCCAGTGGCAGCTGCAGCAGCCTACGACGGCCATACATTCATACAGAGGCCCGGCTATGGGCATTCTGCCGCCACAAGATCCCGATCCTCAGCTCCAGCACTTCCTCGAAGAGAAGTACCTGCACAATTACGGACTTGCTAACTCGTCTCACAAAGATGATGAAAATGCTCGTAGTTCGCAAGAAGCGTGCTAACAGCTTTGTGGAGCGGGCTATCTTGCTCATCCTTCAGCCAGTCGTATGAATGATGCTCTTTAAGATAGCCATCGATTGCCTGAAAGGCTTCTAAAATAGGCTTATGGTCAATTGCACAACGCTCATAAAGCGCTAAAATAGCAGCCGTAGCACTTTTTAGTGCAAAATGCGGGTCAGAATGTGCAAAATGGGCTCGAAAGTTTTGTAAAGCCACTTCGCGCTGGCGTTGCAGCTCTTCATTTGACATACCCTCATCAGCCTCTTGCTTATACCCAATGGCCAGCACAAGAGAGGCAAACTCCCGCACAGAATCTCCTAAAGCACGAAACTGCCTTTCGCGCTTAAAGACCGATTCTCGCTGCTCTTCAAGCTGAAAATGCTGACGAATAGCAGGATCAATCATTGCCAGCTGCCTAAAGAGCCACGCTACTGCATCAATTATTGGTAAAACAATAGATGCTGCCCAAACCGTGCGACGTACAAGGTGCCAGCGCTCTTGCCATACTTCGTTTTGCACGTGAGTATAAAGCCGTTTTGTTGTCTCGGTGGTATGCGTTGTATACTGCATAGCAACGAGGTATTTTGTAGTCCAGATTGGAGGAGGGGTCTGCCTTGTAAGAAGCTTTGTAGAAGGCCAGTACAGAGTTGTAGCAACACTATTTGCAAAAGCAAGCACAGGAGCAACCATTAAATCATCTCTAAAAAATCAGGTTCATACACAATACGCACGCCCAGCTTTTTGGCTTTTTCAAGTTTGGAGCCCGGATCATCTCCTACAATAACAAAATCCACCTTTTTGCTGACTGTATCTGCTGTGCGCGCACCTTTTGCCTGCACACGCGCTGTTGCCTCGCCCCTTCCCATGCTACTCAATGTGCCTGTAAGGACAATGGTTTTGTTGTAAAAGGGATGAGATGTGTCGTAGTGCACCTCTTCAACCTTGCAGGTAACTCCAAGACATTCTAAGGCAAGAAGCTCTTGTCTATTTTCTTCATCGCTACAGTACTCTACGAGTGAATGGGCAACCTTTTCGCCGATTCCTGGAACCTCTAAAAGCTCATCAACAGACATTGCCATAAGCTTTTCGAGGCTTTTTGTGGTTCTTGCAAGTTCATCTGCCATCTGCTTGCCAACGTAGCGTATACCAAGCGCCATAATCAGGCGCGCAAAGGTCGTTTTTTTAGCCTTCTCTATACTTGCAAGCAGGTTTTTTATGGATTTATCTTTAAAACCATCAAGCTGTGAAAGCATAGCGCTATCAAGCCTAAAAATATCTGAAAACCGTTTTACAAACCCCTTTTGCACCAGCTGCTCCATCACCTTGTCGCCAAGATGTTCAATTTCGAGCCCTGCTTTTGAGGCAAAATGTATCAGCTTTCGAAGTATCTGCTCAGGACAGCCCTTTACATTGGGACAGCGCCACGCGACCTCATGAGGATCTTTTACAACAGGAGTATGACATGATGGGCAGTGCTCTGGCGCCTTCACCGCATGGGTATGGCCTGATCGCTTATGGCGATCCACTGCAACTACCTTTGGAATTACATCGCCGCCCTTTTCGATGCAGACGTAGTCTTTAGGGCGTATATCCTTGCGCTCTACTTCATCAAAATTATGAAGCGTCGCTCGGGAGATGCAGCTACCGGCAAGCTGTACTGGTTCAAGTTCGGCAACGGGCGTTAACACTCCAGTCCTTCCCACTTGAACTACAATGTCATTAACATAGGTCCATGCCTGTTCGGCAGAAAATTTGTAGGCAACAGCACCTCGAGGGTGTTTACCTGTTGTGCCAAGCATCTCAAAGGCTGTAAGGTTATCAAGCTTTATCACAACGCCATCGATAGCAAATGGCAGCTCACTTCGTTCGCGCGCTACTCTATCGGCATAGTCCATAATATCCTGGACACTATGAAGCTTTGCAATAGAGATAAAGTTGCCGTAAGGCTTTAAAAAGGTCTCTGGAGTCATAAGGCCAAGGCTTGCAAGAAACTGATGCACCTCATACTGGCTTTTGGGTAGCTCTTTAGAAAGGCCTGCAATCCCATAAAAGACAACGGAAAGATCAGCCCGCTTTGCAACCTCTTTAGGATCGAGCAGTTTTAACGAGCCAGCAGCGGCATTACGAGGGTTTGCCCACAGGGGTAGATCCTGTTCGGCACGCTCTTGATTCATCTTTTCAAAGGCAGCCTTAGGTAAAAACACCTCTCCCCTCACCTCCAAAACATCGGGGACATCTGTGCTGTTGAGTCTGAGCGGTAAGGTTTTGAGTGTTTTGAGGTTTTGCGTAACATCGCTTCCAACCCTGCCATCACCACGTGTAACCGCCTGCACAAAGCGTCCCTTTTCGTACTTCACAGAGATGGCAAGACCATCAAATTTAAGCTCGCCGCAGTAGGTGATGGATGAGGTTTCTAAAAGCTTCTGCATGCGCTTATGAAAATCTTGTAGCTCATCTTGAGAAAAGGCTTTTTCAAGCGACAGCATTACCTGCGAATGCTCTACTTCTTTAAACCCTTCAAGAGGCCTTTCTCCAAGCCTTCTTGTTGGCGATGTGTCAGAGATCCATTCAGGGTGTGCCTCTTCAATGGCCTCTAAGCGCCTGACGAGCTCGTCATACGCATCGTCAGAAATTTCGGGCTTTGATTCTTGAAAGTAAAGTCTGTTGTGATGCCACACTTCGTCACAAAGCGCTTCGTACTGTTGTAGGGTTACGGTTTTCATAACTAGCAATTGTACGAAAGATTAAGATCAAGATCAAGATCAGGATTAAGATTCAATAATGCACTCTGTATATTGTTGTTGAAAGAGGGGCAAGACTCATCATCAGCGCATAGGGTGCATCATTCTTATCCTGCAAAATCTTTACAGGTTCGCGCACCTTGCCAGAGCCACCGTAGCGCACCTCGTCGCTATTGAAAATTTCTTCTACGCTCTTTACCCCGCGAATATGGAGAAGATACTCATGATGATATGATGGAGTAAAGTTGTGAATGCAGAGAAGCGACTGACCTTCTCCTTTTCGGACGTAGCTTATTACGCTATTTTTTTCATCGCGAAAATCGACCCATTCAAAGCCATTGGGACTAAAGTCATCCGCCCAGAGTGCCTTTTCATTTTGATAGAGATGATTAAGCTCTTTTACACAGGTCTGTAGACCCTTATGGGTAGGATATTCAAGTAATAGCCATTCAACTTCAGCCTTACAGTACCACTCATTCCACTGCCCTATTTCGGTACCCATAAAGACAAGCTTTTTACCTGGCTGGCACATCTGATAGCTTAAGAGCAGCCTCAAGTTTGCAAACTTTTGCCACATATCACCAGGCATTTTACTGAGCATACTCTTTTTGCCATGGACTACTTCATCGTGAGAAAATACAAGCACAAAGTGTTCACTAAAGGCATAGAGAAGGCCAAAGGTAAGGTCGTTATGGTGATAGACCCTAAAGATCGGCTCCTTTTCGATATAGCGCAAGGTGTCGTTCATCCATCCCATGTTCCATTTAAAGTCAAAGCCAAGACCACCAGACTCTAATGGCTGAGAGACCCCATTGAACGAAGTAGACTCCTCTGCAAAGGTAACAACACCAGGATAGTTTGTGTGGATTGCAGAATTTGCATGCTTTAAAAATTCGATGGCGTCGAGATTTTCTTTGCCACCGTAGATGTTTGGAACCCAGCAGCCATCTTCACGGCCGTAGTCAAGATAGAGCATAGAGGCAACAGCATCCACCCTCAAGCCATCGATATGATAGAGATCACACCAGACAAGCGCACTTGCTATTAAGAAGTTTGACACCTCTTTACGGCCAAAGTTAAAAATAAGCGTACTCCAGTGCGGGTGCAGGCCTTGTTTTGGGTCGGCATGTTCATAGAGACATGTGCCGTCAAAATTGCCAAGAGAAAAGTCGTCGCGAGGAAAATGGCCTGGAACCCAGTCCATAATAACGCCAATGCCTTGATTGTGCATGTGGTTGACAAAGTACTGAAAGTCTGTAGGCGTTCCAAAGCGGCTTGTAACGGCAAAAAAACCTGTCACCTGATATCCCCACGACTCATCGAGAGGATGCTCGGAAAGTGGCATAAGTTCTACGTGCGTATAGCCCATATCGCAGCAGTAGGTTGCAAGTTCATGGGCAAGTTCACGGTAGTTTAAAAACTGGCCATCTTTTTTCTTCCACGATCCTAGATGCACTTCATATATAGATATAGGCCTATTTTTTGTAAGATGAGGCCGTTTTTGCACCCACTCTTCATCGGTCCAGACAAAGCGGTCAATCTCGGCAAGAACCGAGGCATTACGAGGTCTTAGCTCGCTTGACAAGGCATAGGGATCTGCTTTTATAAAAAGCTCACCTGCTTGCGTATGGACCTCAAACTTATACTTCTCCCCTGCTTTTAGACCGGGAACAAAAAGCTCCCAAACGCCGCAGCCGCCAAGTGAGCGCATAGGGTTTGTGCGGCCATCCCAATGGTTAAAGTCGCCTACAAGCGACACTGATTTTGCAGATGGCGCCCATACGGTAAATTTTGCCCCATCAACACCCTGATGATGACAAAGCCTTCCACCCATCTGTCGATGGAGTGAATAGTGAACACCTTTACCAAAGAGATACTGATCGAGCTCGCTAAAGGTAGGCCAAAAGGCGTATGGGTCGTTCATAAGTGTTCCGTTTTGGTGATAGACGCGATATTCATTGTAGGCAAGATTTTTGGGGACTATGCATTCAAAAAGTCCTGATTCATGCACATGGGTAGCTTCTACTACCTTGCCACGAACCTCGAGATGGAGTGAGCAGGCCCCTGGCCTATAGATGCGTATAACTTTATGTGTGTCATCGTATGGATGAAGCCCCAAAAAGGAATGAGGATCATGCCGAGAAGTGTAAAGTAATTTTTCTGCAAGTAACTGTATTGGCATAAGATGACATCTCCAAAAATACCACTCATTTGAATAGGCTTATTGGATAAATTTAGCAAGCACAAAAATTAACAAGATACGCAGGACTAAGCAGAGCCACACTCAACGATAATAACGATATAACGATATGAAAGATAAAAAACTGTATTGTTATCGTTCCTATCGTTATATCGTTTTTATCGTTTGGATATTTTATTTATTTTTGAAAGTTATCGAAGAGATACGTTTGGTTAGCTGTAACAGCAATCTGTGTAGGAAGCTGTATGCGCTCACCCTGAAATCGTGTGCTTTTGATCGGATTTTGGAAATCTAAACGAATTACATCATCACAAGCCGACTTAATGACCATGCGGCGGATGAGATGCTTTGTCCACTCAAGAGTTATTGTGTGACCACGAGCTGTTTTCACATCCATCATGGTACCGGAGTGGGATGATGGATCTGGTAAAATCAGCATCTGATCATCATGCTCCTGAAAAAAGAGCGAGCGAATGCGCTCAAATACAGTTTTCAGTAAAACAAGAGGGCTCTGGGAAGTATCTGAGACCACAGGCTTATCAAAACCATGATAATCGCTATCAAAAAGTCTCGGCATCAGCATATCGCTAAAGCCTGCTTTAAAGAGCTGCTTGAGGTCAAGCTCGGAGGTTACTGAGGTCTTAGGAACCGTTACAGATTGAGCAAGCCAGTAGAGATATGGCATGATTTCATTCATATCCATACGTCGTTTTACCAGCTGCCAGTCTTGCGATTTGTCTACACCTAAAAACAGCCTCTCACGTGGGCCAAATGTAACATCAGGGCCAATTTTGTGGCGCTGAAAGCCGCTTTTAGTAAAACCGCTTACCTCCACTTTGCCCTGCTCCAAATTTTGCAAGAGCGTAAACTGCTCAAGAAAAGGCTCAAGTGGCTTTGTTTCTATAAGACGAGGAACATCACTGCAGTCATACAGAGAATAGCAGGAAGGAAAAACCTGCACAGCAAGGCTCGTTCCAGGAATAAGACAAAAGGTTCCCGGCAGATGACTAAAGGGCTTAAAGCGCAAGCTTATATTAAGTGACATCGCCAATCAAACCTTCAGGTGTGTTTTTGACAAGCTTAACGGTAATAAGCTCGTTGGCAGCCCGCTTCGGCACAAGGACAGGCAAAAAGTTTGCCGTATGGCCGCAGGTGTAGTCACCTTCAGTTTGACTCTCGGTAAGAACTTCCATAGTGCGTCCTACATAGGCTTCTCGCATCTCAAAGGCAAGCTGTTCTGATAGGGCAAGAACTTTTGCCTTTCGCTCTTGGATTACGTCATGAGGCACTTTATTGGGATAGAGAGCAGCTCGTGTACGTTCACGTACGCTGTAGGGAAACATATGCACCTTAGCAAAACGAACCTGTCTCATGACATCGAGCGTCTCTTCAAAGTCAGCATCTGTCTCTCCAGGAAAGCCCACGATGATGTCGGTGGTAAAGGTAAAGTCAGGGCTTGCTGCTGTTAAGCGACGTACTGTCTCAAAAAACTGCTGACGCGTATATTTGCGGTTCATACGCTTGAGGGTCATGTTGGATCCAGCCTGCAGCACAATATGCATACTGTGGCAGGTATTTTTACCATTAATGACAGCGTCTAAAAGGTCATCATCAACTTCATCAGGATCAATAGAACTAATGCGTAGTCGCTTAAGACCAGGTATAGCATCTACTGCGCGAATAAGATCAACAAGCCTTTGTGGCGGCTCGACGTTGCCGTCAAAATCACCTACATTGATACCAGTGATCACAACCTCTTTAAAACCAGAAGCAATAAGTCCTTCAACTTCTTGTACCACTTCAGCAATGGTGCGCGAACGTGATCTACCTCTTACATAAGGAATAATGCAGTAGGTACAAAAAGAGTTACAGCCATCTTGCACCTTTACGAAGGCTCTTGTGTGAGCATCAAACTGCTTAATGGCGAATTCCGGAACATTCTGCTCTTCTGGGAGCATTAACTGTATAAGTTTTTCTTTATCTTTATTGGATACAACCTCATGCACGCCACCAATTGCCTTAAGTGTGGCTGGCTTATTCTCTGCCAAACAGCCTGTAACCATCATTTTGGCGTTAGGGTTCTGCTTGATAAGTGAACGAACAAGATGGCGGGAGTTACTATCGGCGCTCTCTGTTACTGTGCAGGTATTAACGATGCAGACATCGGCCTCTTCGCCCTCTTCTGCCTGGGTGTAACCCAATGCAAGTAGCTGATCTCTAAAGGCTTGAGCTTCGTACTGGTTGGTTCGGCAGCCAAGGGCCGAAATAGTAAATTTCTTGGTTTTTTCCTTAATCATTGCAATAGTGTACGCGATAGTTCTTTATTTAAATAGTAAAATGTCCTATATGGAGGGTATAACCGTAGGAGGCCCATTATGGTCAAAGATACTAAGCTCGCAGCCACAGAAGAAAAACGGATGAATGACGCGATGCACCTATTTCGCGACTCCTATAACAATGGCTATAAGATTATCATCGAAGAGCTGAAGAAAAACACTCAAGATAACGTAAAAGCCTACCAAGCAAAAGCTGATGGCTTAAAAATGCTCGATAACCCACAGGCTTTCAAGAAATTTCTTGCTGAAGGCAAGTCTGTTTCTGATATGCTCGGCTTTTCACCAGAATCGATCGACAAGTTTTATGAAGCAGCACATCACCTGATGGCTCAAAAAAGATTTAAAGAAGCAAAAGATGCCTTTTTCTTCCTTGTTACAGTAGCTCCACAAGTGAGTGAATGCTGGCTCGGCCTTGGCCTTGCCTATGGCCAGTGCAAAGAAGCTGAGGGTGCGATCCAGTCCTACCTTCGCGCTATTGCCCTAAGCCCGCATAAGGCTGACGGCTATATCGCCTTTGCCCGCCTCTTTACAGCCCTTAACGATATTCCTAACGCTCAAAAAGTGTGCGATATCGGCATGAGCTTTGTAAAAGAGCACGAAAAGCAAGCCTGGGCACAAGAACTTGAGCGCGCACTTAAAGAGACTCGTCAAGAACTCAGCCGCAAATAGTGCGCTGGCTTCTTTTCCTGCTCCTTCCCATTTCCTTATGGGCTGAAAATTGCGACCAATCCCGCATTGTTATTTGCGGGGTTTGTCGCAATACGGCCCATGTTGTTGATAGCAATATACAGAATATAGAAGCACTCGGCAGCCGCTTTCAGGACTATGCCGTCGTCATCTACGAAAATAACTCTACTGACAATACCGCTCAAAAACTGAGCGCTTGGGCTGAAAAAAACCCAAAAGTTTGCCTTCTTTCTGAAACACTTTCAAAGAAAAAACTGGCTCGTGCCCGCACTGTACGCGTTGCTAACGCCCGCAACAAGGTACTCGATGAGGTGCGGCGAAAAAAATATGATAAATTCCGCTACCTTGTGATGGTAGATCTCGATTTTGTACACCCATGGCCTGTAGATGAACTTGTACGAAGCATCAATCACTCCTTTGACTGGGACTGCATCTCTGCAAATGGCATACAGAACGGTCTCTACTATGACCGATATGCCTATCGTGCAGCGGATCATCCCTTCGGCCCAGAGCTACTAGAAAATGGCTTTTGGAGGATTGTTGACTCGAGTCCATTCAGAGTAGACACGCAAAGCTGGCCGCTTGTATACTCTGCCTTTGGCGGCCTTGCAATCTATAAGCGCGACACTATCATCAAATTTTCCTATTCTGGCGTCGTGACAAAGGCTCTCAAGCGCTACTATGAACAGATTATGGCTTCACTTCCCATAGATCACCCTCACCTTGTTGCCTATAGTGCCCTTAACTCAAAAAAGAGTGGGATTATCTTTCGTAAAAACTGCCTCAACTGGCAAGATCCGAAAGATAGATCCAAAACGGTATGCGAGCATGTTACACTCCATGCCGCCATGGCCTTAAAAGGCTACAGGACCTTTTATATTAACCCTAAACTTATTATGGTTTATTAAGATGAAAAACACATTTTGTAAAATTGCACTTTCTACAGCTATCATGGGCTCACTCGCAGCCGCTGACATACAAGATTCAGAAGAGGCAAAAATCACCATCGAAGCTGACGGCACACGAACTATCACGAGAAAAGATGGCGCCAAAGTTCAGATTAAGCCTGACGGCTCAAAGCACATTGAAGATGGCAAAGGCGACACCATAGACATTAACACCGATGGCTCAAAAACTGTCACTGAAAAAGATGGCACCAAAATTGATGTGAAGGCTGATGGCACTAAAAGCATCACCAAACCCGACGGCACCACCATCCAAATCAAAAAATAAACCAGCTAACTAATGCCTAAGGTGGGCCTGGCCCTCATTAGGTATTAGAATAATACAGTTTATTTAACTAGCGAGGAATCATGGCATCAAAGTGGTTGCCAGTTCTAAAAACCTGCACGGCACTTGTTGCACGAGGATAGTCAGCTAAAAAACCGCTACCAACTTTTTGATCTTGAGTAAGAAGAGGGTCGTCCATTCGTAAACAGATGGCAAGGGGCCATAGATCATTATGCAGAATCCCAATTTCTGGGCGCTGCACATCTGTTCCATCACGTTCCTGCAGGCGGCAGTAGGCCTCCTTATCATCGATAGTTGGATCAACTTGTTTTTCACGCGCAATAGCCGCTTGAACATCGCCACTATCCAATGTAATTATCATAAGAGCATCGGCATCCCATTCCGCCACGGGGCGATTAAGCTTCTCGGATCTTTCTGCATCAAGCTTATTACGCACGCCATCGACAGCATATGAGCGCAAAAAGGTAATAATTGGCTGCATCTTTTCTTCGCTTGTCAGCACTTGATAGATTGTCTCAGGAGCCTGTTGAAGCTCCTTCAAACAGCTAATAGTTTCAGCTTTACCTGGAAGCTCTTTCTTGCTTTCTAGCAACGAAATCGCATCTTGTATACTTTGATTGCGCACAAGATTGTGCAGCACACCAGAGGCGTATGAGAGATAAAAGCAGTTACCCCCTCCCCTTGCTCGCTGAAAGTAAAAATCTTGACCAAGGCTTGCAAACTGGTTTGCTAAGGCATCTCTTTTGCTATGATGTTGATATCGTGCGGTGAGGTCACTAAAGTTGCAGGGATAGCCACAAGCTTGAATTGGATTTTCATCGTATGGCTTTATGACGAGTTCCACCTTTTTTGGAGCAAAACTCTTTTGAGCAACAGCTGTGACTTTTGGAGTATCCTGCGGTTTTTGCACTACAACAGTGCGGTCGTAAAAAAAGCAGCGGCAAACCGCATGCGCAATCCCCAGTGTGCAGATCCCTATGAGGACAGAGGCTCTTGTTGCAATTTTTTTATCCTGATCACTTAGCGATGAAGATCGCGGATCAAACATAAAGTATTTAAAGAAGTTGCTAATGCTTA
>JAFEGT010000022.1:3817-24047 GCA_018239765.1 Verrucomicrobiota bacterium | reverse complement strand
CTGCGCCTGAATCTTTATTGCCGAGCATCATCTGCTCGTTTTTGATGTCGACGATAACGTCACTAAGAGCTTCAAGGATGAGCTTTACGCTGCGCTGTGCGTCGTCGTTACATGGAATTACGTAGTCGATAGGATCTGGATCGCAGTTTGTATCAACAAGAGCCATNNCATTACTGGGATGCCAAGCTTTTTGGCTTCTGCTACAGCGATGTTTTCTTTGCTTGGGTCAACAACCACGATAAGGCCAGGAAGCTTTCTCATGCCGCGGATACCAGAGAGGTTCTTTTCGAGCTTAAGTTGCTCTTTTGTAAGGAGCGAAAGTTCTTTCTTTGTAAGGCCTTCTCCACCTGCTGCAATGCGCTTTTCGATGCGGTCGAGCTTTTTGATCGACTGACGAAGCGTTGTGAGGTTTGTGAGCATGCCGCCGAGCCAGCGTTCGCAAACGTAGTATTCGCCCGCGCGCTCTGCCTGTTCGCGCACAATAGCTTTTGCAGCCTTTTTTGTGCCGACAAAGAGGATTGGTCGGTGTGATTTTGCAACTTGACGTACCACTTCTTTTGATACGTTGAGTTCATGCAGTGTCTTTGCTAGGTCGATAATGTAGATACCATTACGATCGCCAAAGATGTAACGCTTCATCTTTGGGTTCCAGCGAGCAGTTTGGTGACCAAAATGGGCACCTGCCTCTAAGAGGTCTTTAATTGTAGTTTGTGTAGCCAAGCCTTGTCCCTTTATGTTGACGGTGGCATCCTCCTTAGGAGAGGATTTCGGTTGGGTTAAAAATAAACTCTTTATCCCACTGTGGGAAAAGAGGGATTCATAATACTATAATGGAATTTAAAGAGTAAAGGAGAAAAAGGAGCCAAGGAGTGTATAAAGATTTTTAGCCTTTATCCTTTAGCTTTTATCCTTTAAAAGTAGCGCCTGATCAGAATCGAACTGACACTCGTAGCTTGGAAGGCTACTGTTCTACCATTGAACTACAGGCGCGAGCATAAAATAGTGCACTTAATGTATCGTAAAGAGTGTATTTTTGACAATTATGTTTAATCATTCGCGAAAAAATGAGCCATTTTCCCTTCAGAACATACCTGTGAAGGCCAACAAGGTCCTTAACGTTATCTTCTGCATTTTACTTATTATTGGGCTTAGGCTCTGGCATTTGGCTGTTATTCAGCATGAAAAAAAGCAAGAAGAGGCCTTTTTAGCCCGAAAACGTACCATTATTGAACCTGCAGCGCGCGGCACTATAAGAGATAGATTTAATATTTTACTTGCGGCGAATAAAATTGAGTACCGCGTAGCTATTGTCTACTCACAATTTCGCGAAATTCCAGCCTGGATCACAGAAAATAAGAAGCGTCGCTATGTGCGGCGTGAATATATACGTAAGCTTTCAAAACTAGTCGCTGAGATAATTGGGGCTGACTCTGATAGGCTCGAGGATGTTATTCATTCTCATGCTGCCCAAAACAACAGCATACCCTTTGTAATAAAAAAGGGGCTCACTGAAGAGGAGTATTATCGCCTAAAACTGCTTGAGAAGGATTGGCAAGGCATACAGGTGCAATGCGTGCCAAAGCGATACTACCCCAAAGGTAGGCTTGCATGCGATATTGTGGGCTATATGGGGCCTATTTCTAAAGAAAAATACTCTCATGTAATTGCTGAAATGAGCCAGCTTTCAGAATATGTGCAGCGTAAAGAGCAGGGGCAGGATGTAGAGCTGCCTGAGGGTGTTTCATCTTTTGCAGAGGCCCATGCAAAACTTATAAAGCTTAAAGAGCAAGCCTATACGATCAACGATAGTGTGGGACTACTGGGGATTGAAGCAAGCTTTGAGAATGAGCTGAGAGGCTATTTTGGTAAAAAATGCTTCTATGGCGATGCTAAAGGCAACTTTTTACGGGCGCTACCTGGCTCTACAGAACCCATGTCTGGTAAGCGGGTGCTGCTTTCGGTGTCGAGTGAGCTACAAGAATATGCTGAAGAGCTTCTTGCCCAAGCTGAAACCGACAGACAAAACGATACCAAGGCAAAAAAGTTTAAAGAGCCGCTTGTGCGTGGTGGGGCAATTGTGGCGATGGATCCCAAGACGGGCCAGATTGTGGCACTTGCAAGCTTTCCTCGTTATGATCCAAACGACTTTATACGCACCAAAAGCACCTTTTTTTCTGAAGCAAACCAAGACCACACCCTCCGCTGGCTCGAAAATGAAAGCTATATCGGTAAAATCTGGGATCAGGTTTTGCCATTTGTCTGCCAGCGCTACGATGAAAAGGTAAAGCAGTTTATCGACGTTGAAGAGTATTTAAGCTGGGATCGCTTTTTGGCTCTTGTGTTGCCGGAAGATTCTGAAATTACCGAAAAGCTTCACTCAAGCGAGCCTATTAAAAAGGTGATCCAGCTTCAGCAAACAAGTAGTGAGCAAGATCTTTTGGTGGTGGATTTAAGCCGGCTGATTTTGTCTGCAGAAGATTTTTCGTGCGAGCTTATAGATAAACTTGGCGATCTCTCGATTGATGAATATAGAGAATATACCTGTAGCTATGTTCAGCTTTCAGAAGAGGTAAAAAAAGAGGTTTTTAGCCGCTGGAAAAAAAGCTGCTTTTTGCCCTGGAGAAAAGCGAACGAAAAAGAGTTTTTAAAAGCAAAGCGACTGGAAGAAAAAAAGGCAAAAACCTATCCAAAACCATATTTAGACTATTTAGATAAAGAAGAGGCTCGCCAGTTTGCTGAATTTTGGCAGCAAAATCGCTTCACATTTATCACTCGTCATCTCAAACAAGAAAAGCTGCCAAGTAATTACGCAGCGCTTGCTGCAGAACTGCAGGGACTAACTGATGATGAGCAAAAAACCTTTCTTGAGAGTTTGAAAGGCTTTAAAGAGCTTACAGCGCCGCTTTATGGAAGCTATCCAAGAATGGNNACACTCCAAAGCCTTGTCATGACTGTGCGCAAAGGGCTTGGTGAGGGATCTTTGAGATCATATGGCTATCGCCATGCGGCGATTCAAGGGTCGCTTTTTAAATTGGTGACAGCCTATGCAGGCCTCAAGCAGCGTTTTGAGGAGCTAAAGGGGCAAGTTTCGAGCAAAGATCTTACGCTTTTTGATCTTATCGATCGGACCTTTAAGCAAAATGGCAAAAACTATGTTGGTGCTTTTAGTTCAGGTGCACCCATTCCGCAGATATATAAGGGAGGGAGGATTCCTAAAAGCCTTCATCACGACCTTGGCAAAATTGATCTCTTAAGTGCAATTGAACATTCAAGTAACCCCTATTTTTCTATTTTGGCAGGGGACTATTTGCATGATCCTCTCCAGCTTTATGCTGCAGCGCAAACGTTTGGCTTTGGCGCAAAAACTGGCATTAGCCTTCCTGGTGAGGTTTCAGGCTCTATCCCTAAGGATTTGGCCACAAACCGCACAGGGCTTTACTCTATGGCAATAGGCCAGCATAGTCTGCTTGTAACACCGCTACAAAGTGCCTGCATGCTTTCCAGTATTGCTAATGGCTCATATCTTCCCACGCCGCGTATTGTCGATCTTGTTATTGGCAAGGACCATTATGTTGAGCAGACAACCACACTTCTTTATGATAACTATCCATACAAAGAGTATCTTGATCTTGTCGGCATTGACTTTGGTCTCTTTTCAAAGGCAGATGTGGCGAAGAATGAAGTGATGGTGCCGCCGATTGCAGAGCCAAAGTCCATTTTTATGCCAAAGCCTATTCAAAAAACGCTTCTACAGGGTCTTAAGCGGGTGATTAACCATATTCATGAAGATCGCACAGGTGCGCTCAAGCGCTTAAGCGTTACCCGGCCCGATCAGTACCGAGCCTTTATAGATCTTAAGGATAGCTTTATTGGCAAAACGAGTACTGCTGAGAGCCAAGAAAAAATCGCCATCGACATTGGCCAGCCATCTGTGATCTACAACCACACCTGGTTCGGCGGTATTTCCTATAAAAACGACGAGCCCGATCTCGTGGTTATTGTCTATCAGCGTTATAGCGGATACGGCCGCGAGCGCGCCCCCTTGGCTGCCCAAGTCATCCAAAAGTGGCACCAAATCTTACAGCGTGATCAGTCCTGACCCGGAATGTTGATTTAAGGCCGATTTACAAATAATTCTTGATTGCAAATTAAGTCCTTGTTTTCAGGCCAACGGCCTGGGTTATACAAGCCCAGGGCATCGCCCTGGGTATATTGTGTAATAGAACCAGCAGGGTGAAGCCTTGCGTTATAGTAAATGATGATGACTCTGGTATGTTACTTCGTTAAGGTTTACAATAAAGCAGGCCTACAGCCTGCAAATCATTGTTTATCAGATACCTAGGGCGTTGCCCTAGGCTTTTAAAACCCAGCCCTTCAGGCTGATAATTGGGGACATTTTTTGCATAAATAGCACATTGTGAAAACATGCTTAAATCAACATCCTAGGCCTGACCACGAGTAGACCCCAAGTTTTTTGGCAAATGATGAGGGCCTGGTTTATACACCAGGCCGTTGCTAGGATCTTGGTTTATTTATTTTGAGCTTGTTGCATTTTTTTGGCTGCAAGAACGAGCTGTCGGTCTGAGAATCGACGCTTTAGGTCGCGTATGCGTTGTGCTTTTTCATCAATTTTAGCTGGAGTCAGCTCTTCTTGAGATTCAGCTGCAACTGCTTCATCGTCTTGGTCTAGAGTGTTTAGGTCTAGATCTTCTAGGTCTAGAGACTCTTGCTCTTCAATTGCTGTATTAATTTCCGCAATATCAATGCGAGCAGTCAATAACTCCTCTTTTTGGCCTGGGCGTTT
This sequence comes from Verrucomicrobiota bacterium, assembly GCA_018239765.1. Classification (GTDB taxonomy): domain Bacteria; phylum Chlamydiota; class Chlamydiia; order Chlamydiales; family FEN-1388; genus SZAS-7. The sequence continues at coordinate 19,243 of JAFEGT010000022.1, read as the reverse complement.
ATCAGCAATATGGGTAATCAATGCGTTCACTTTTGATGCAGCTTTTCGAAGTTCAGCGTTGTTTGAAGCAGTTCCAGTGAGTAAAAGATTAATCACGAACTCTTTAATGCTTTTAGAAGCTTGCATAATGTCAGCTCTAGGGAATAGTCCGGCGATAGCTTTCCCAACAAGAGGGATTTGGCTTACCCACTTGATGAGCCTTGCGCCTATGCCGCGAGTTGCAACTACTCCTGTACTTGATAGAAATTCTTTGTTCCAATCAGCGTTTATAATTTTTTCTAAAGAAATCATGCATCCTCCTTGCTTGTAGTTAATGCGTACATGAATGTACACACTTTCGTTATTATCTAAAAGTGGATTGCATCTTAAAAACAGCAAAACAGAGTCAGCCCTGGCTCTATTGCAATTTTTCTTTAATTGGTTCGCTCTTGCATAAATTACTATAGCGTTTTATTATTGTCCCCTTAAAATGAGGTAATATTGTATGCAGGTAAGTTTTTCTAATTGTTTTCGGACGATGTGTACACTTAATGAAAATCTCACTAAAACTAAAACTAATCACGCCGAAACGGGAACGAGAATCCTTACCATTTTTCTGGAAACGCTAAAAGGGTGTTCTACGAAGTCCCTGAGTGCCAGTGAGCGAACCAATCTTCTAAATTCAGTCTGTTTGATAGGTCAGGCGACCTTTGAAAACCTTATAGATGGCTGGTTTAAAGCTTGCCCTGAAAAAGCTCTTGTGGTCTTTAACGAATTTGTGGGCCTGTTTGATGAAATTCTGGAACAGCTTTCTCAAAGAAAGGCTAACAATAAAGGAAAGGCGAAAAATAAAGATCCCTTTATATCGGATATGATCACACAAACGAGATTATTAAAAGCCGCTCATTATGGGACTGTCATTCACTTGCTAACGCAAGGTCCAATGCCAAAGAGTCAAGAGGCTATCCAACAACATCTGTCTACAATAATTGAAAAGATCGATGTCGCACGGGTAGAATATGCCTATCTCGGGACAAAAGTCGCCTCTGTCGCCAAAGAACATCGCATTGGTGGCTACCTAGATGTCGCCCAAAGGCAGGGTTTATACCGCACTTTGCGAGAATATTCACAGCTATTCTATATCGATCCGACGACAGGAAAGATGCAAGAAACCATTAATCCAAAAGCTTTATTAAATAAGATGCAATCAGAGAATGTACCAAATGTACTTCATGAAACGTTGCTACTTTCAAAAAAAATGGCAGTTAGGCTGACAATGCAATGTCAATTGCCTCTTGCCTGGAAATTTCTTCAATATTTTTTTGCACACGTAGAGGCATATCTTGCGGCACGCAGGGGAATTCCTCTTGCTGTTGAAATGGAGCAAGAAAAAGTAAGGGTGAAAGAAGCCGTAACGAATCTGCTGACGAACCTTGAAGCGCTTATTCGCGAAGGGGCTGCAGATTTCAGCGAAGATTATGCCCATATACAAATACTCTTTGGTATTAATAAACTCCCGCCAGAATATAGGCCTACAGAGCTCACACAAGAGCTTTTTACTACACTTAAATCGATTGCCGATGAACGTCTAAAAGAAGGGCGCTGGAAAAGCCTAAAAACCATTTTAAGCAACAATTTACAGCATGTTAATGAGCGAGCAAGCCTGGAAACAGCTCCCATGCCGCACTTTATGCTGCCACACCTTCCAGATGTCAACATGCCAGTGTTGTCAAAACAGCTCTCACTTGCCTTGAAACGGCAAGGATGCAAATTCCAGCTCCTTAAAGAAAAAGAGTGTTTGAAAACAGGCAATCTCTATCAGGCCACAGATACAGATATTGAAACTTTTGCAAAAACCTATGCAGCTTTAGTAGACGCGCATAGAAGCCAAGTCCAAGAGTTCGCTGTCACACTGTCCGAATTAAAAATCGACGAAGTTGATCGTTCAAAATCACAATCTGGACATGCCTATCGAAAAGAGCAGGGTGAAAGAGTTGCCAAGAAAAAAACTAGGGGTATTGCTACACCGGCACCAGAGCCTCAAATGCCAGATTTTCCACGCTCTAACAAATTTGTACAGCTTTTTGGCCCAGGGTTTAGAGATGCGCCAATAATGCCCTTACGCATGAAGAGCATGCTAAACAAGATGTATGTCTTGCTTGAAGCTAATGGAGATCAAGATTTACAAAAACTCTTTCAAGAGCCTCGTCAAGCCGTTAAAATTGGCGATCAGGGCTTTAAGCTGTCTCGCCTTAGAAGCGCACAAGAGGTGGTGCTAGCTGCAAAACTCCTTGGCAAAGGGCGAAAGCTGAGGGCCTACCCCCACACCAAAATCATAGGCTCTGATCGAAGCAGTGTGCTCTGGATCTATCGCGAATGCGTCAACAAAGGTAGCGTGCCCGAAAAAAATCACGTTATGCGGACCGTCAATATATCTGTTGCCTAAAACGTTAGGTATTGGGGGTGCTCTGCCCCCAATTTGACCCCGTTCTGCCTTAGCTGGACCTGGTGATAGCCCTCTTTAATTAAATGACTTTAAGGCCTATAATGTCGCGCTATGGATAAACATAAAGAGTGGGTTGCACAAACATTTGATCGAGCAAGTCAGCGCTATGGAGAAAATGGCTGCTCATTTTTTGACTACTTTGGTTCAAGACTTGTAGATCTTGCCTGCCCAAAGAAGGGCGATGCCATTTTAGATGTAGCCACGGGCAAGGGGGCTGTGCTGTTTCCTGCTGCAGAAAAAGTCACCAAATCAGGCAGTGCAGTAGGCATTGACATTAGCCAACAGATGGTTGAAGAGGCAAAAAAGCGTGCACCATTTCCCTGGATTACTCTGCAGAAGATGGATGCCGAAAAGCTCATTTTTGCAGATATGAGCTTTGACATAGTCTACTGCGGTTTTTGCCTCTTTTTTCTTCCTGATGTCTCGCGTGCCCTTCACGAGTTTAGGCGAGTGCTAAAGCCAAATGGCCAACTTGCAGTCTCTGTCTGGGGGGATAGATCACCTGTAGATCAGTGGCTTGCAGAGCGCATCATAGCTCTGGGTATAACCCAAAGGCTTAGCGTGCAAAACCTCTATTCTGAACAGGCACTAAAAGAGGCTCTCTCAAAAGCCGGTTTTACCAAAATTGAAATTGTTACAGAATCTAAAACCTTTTGGCACGATAGTCCTGAAGCCTGGTGGGAAACTCTCTGGTCCCACGCCATTCGTGCTCAGTTAGAACAGCTTTCGCCTTCAGATCTAGCCTCTTTACGACAAGAGACCTTCGCATATCTTGGCCCCGGCAAAGTAGCCGACAGCCGAAACGCTATTTTTGCCCTGGCATCGGTGTAAGGAATTGGGCTCAATCCCTTTCCGGGTTAAGCTGTTGCTGAAAAAAAATCTCGGTGATATGGAAGAGTTATGCTGGACAAACTCTACAAGTCAAATTCTCGCATCGCTTTTCTTGACAACCTAAGAGCTTTTGCAATCATAGGAGTGGTGCTGTTCCACTCAACAGTCGTAGAAAAGGCTGACGATTGTAATACAAACACCCCATGTTTTGGTAAATTTGAAATAAAATTCCCATGCTCCTACAATCATATTGATGCTCCTAAAGTATATGCTCCTATAATTATAATTGTAACAATTGAATGTATCTGATATAGTTAAAACATGAGTATTTCATTTATAGAGACAACTTTTTCTTGTTATCCTTCTTTTGCTGAACAAATTTTTGGCGAATCAAGATATATTGTACGGGATGCTATTGTCATGGCTTCGAGCTACTCTTCTGATCATTGGGCTCGAGCAATAGAGGGGTATCAATGCTATGACATAGCAAAAGAGGTTTTTTGTAAGGGGCTGCCTTTATTGCCAACTGCCTTCGACTATTTTACAACTATCACCAAGATGTGCAGTCCTGCAGGTTCATGTGCCACAACAGATTCCTGTATTACCATTGCCAATGCTGTCCTTGTAAACTCAACTTATAACTTTTTTTCGTACTGTACACAAACTGCAACTCTCGGCTTATCTGAAATTGCTGGCTATACCGCAATCGGTTTAGGTGTAGGGGGAGTCAGTTATGTATGTAGTACTTTCATTCCCCGAATGGTCAGTCAATATCTTGTAACAGCGCTTCCTGCAGTTGCTCCTATAGATGTAGCGGCTGGACAAAGCTTTGCCAACGCTTGACATTTTGCAAATGTTAGGGGGCTTGGGGCTGCGATGTGCGATTCTACGAGAATCGCACATCGCAGGGGGCGGCCCCTTTTATCTACCAGTGTATTTTCTTGCCTTCTTGCACAAGATAAAAGGGCCTAGGGTTTTGTTGGAGTGCAAGAAAGAGGTCGTAGGGTGGTTTTGTAAGGGGCTCATCTGAAAGTTTGAAGGTCCCAAAATGGCAGCCTAGAGAAGCTTTTGATCTAACGTCATCATGGATCTGGATCGCTTCTTGGGGATTTACGTGCGCAGCTTTCATAAATTCACGTGGGGCATAAGCACCTATCGGAAGAATGCTCAGGTCTATATGAGAAAATCGAGAGCCAATCTCTCTAAAATAGTATTCGTTATAGCCAGTATCACCTGAGTAGTAGAGGCATTTATCTGCACATTCTACAACATAGCCGCACCATAAGCTCTGGCTGCGATCAAAGAGTCCACGCCCTGAAAAATGCTGGCTAGGTACGGCGGTTATGCGAAAGGGGCCATTTTCATACGTAGACCACCAGTCCATTTCATGTACATTGGTAATGCCGCATTCAAAAAGTGACTCTTTTACTCCTAGAGGCACGATAAAAACGGCTTTGGGGTTTTTTAGCTGCAGTGTTTTGCAGCTAGAGAGATCGAGGTGGTCATAATGGTTGTGGCTTATAAGGATATAGTCAATAGGTGGGAGCTTTTCAAAGCAGATACCGGGTTTTTTATGCCTTTTTGGACCTAAAAAACGAAAAGGGGATGCTCGCTCTGCCCAGACGGGATCTATAAGAAATCGGATATTGTTATGGGCCACATAAAATGATGAATGGCCAATCCAGGTAAGCTCTGCTTTGCCATCTCCCTTATAGAGTAGTGGAGTAATAGAAAAATCGTTAGGCGGAGGGGTGCATGCTGCTTGATCCTTATAGTATCCCATAAGCCATAGCATCACTTGCCAGAAATTGCGCTCTGCATCAGCTCCGACATTATAAAATCTCATGGGCAGTCTTACCTAGGGTTTAGATTTTGATCACGAGGATATCTTGACGGATCTGGGACTTTTTTTGGACTATAAAATGAAGCGAGTTACATGGGGCTAGAGTTTGCCATTTGCTGTTTAAGCGGACGTAAACATCTTCCTTTGGGGCCATCGCCATCGCGTAGCACAACTTTAGAGTGAAGAAGCTCTACAGCTTCAGCTGAATCTTTCACTTTAGCAGCACTGCGTTCTAACATTTCTTCTTCAAATTCAGTAAGTACGGCTTCTCGTATACCCTTCTCTCTCCAATGAGACTGGGGCTTACATGCGACTGTTATGGTTCGAGCAAGTGCCAATGCATCTAACAGCGCCTGATTGGCTCCTTGACCCTTAAATGGACTCATAGGATGCGCTGCATCACCAATTAACGTACATGGCCCTAATGTAGCCATTACTTTGGTAGTGATTAATTGTCGGTCATAAACGGGATATCCTGTAATCTGTTCGGTCAGAGTGGCGGATACAATTTGAGGAACTGGACTATGCCATTCCTTTACTCTTCGATACGCTTCATCTTTAAGCGCCTGAACGCCTTTTGCACTCAAGGCCTTTGCATCAGTTTCAGGCATTGGAAAGCTAAATTGCCACATTATGGCATCTTGTGAGTAGGGCATCATGTACATTCTGTCACAGCCACTCACAGTTTGAAACACGGTGGCGGAGTCCAGTAAGTTGCTTTCAACATCCTTAAGGGCCTCTAAAGAACATATCCCTAAAATTACCACATAGCCCAGGTAGCGTAAAGGGATAGCATCATCACCGAGTAATAGGGTGCGAACAGCGCTACGTATGCCATCGGCCCCCACCACCAAATCTGCTTTTGCAGACTTGATCTCTCCATCAACTTGAAAGCTTAGCTCTATGGTTTTATCTTCACATTCTTGCAAACTAACTAATTGGTGCCCCCACTTTACCTCGGTATCTTGTAGTTGTTCAAGTAACTGAAGACGCAAGGACTGTCGAGGAATATGCACGTTTTTACGCTTAGGAGATTTATTGTAATTTCCGTGTGTTCTCATTCCCCATTCAATAATTTCTTTGCCATCTGTGGTGTGTACTACATGGCGAGTAGAATATTCCCCCTCTCGTAAAGAAAAGAGACCAAATCCTTTAATTGCGTTACTTGCCTGTTGCAACGTTAGGCCATAGCCCTGAGCTCGCGCATCAAAACTTCTATCACGTTCATAAAGGGTAAAGGGGATGCCGCGATGTAAACAGGCTACTGCCAACGCCACGCCCGCTATCCCTGCACCAATTATGGCAATGTGTGGGTAGTTTTCATCTCTGATTGTGTGGCTTGTAGCTGCAAGTAAACCGGAGCCATCACATTCATCGCATAGATATTGCGTAATCTTCGGCCGAACCGCCTCTTTTCCTTCAGCTCTATTTTTTATGTATTCGCTGGTAGCTAATTGAAAGCGAAGTTTGGCTTGCTTACGAAGTTTTAAGTTTTTTTTGCCATGTCCCCGGCATTCAGGGCAGCAAGTCCAATGAGCAGGTGTATTTGTCACGTTATGTCATCTTATTTTAAAAAACAGTATTATACCTTTCGGTAGACATTCTTTTCAAGAGTTACAGGAAGAAACGGTGTCGGGCCACTATAATTTTTGCTCAAGCTGTTTGCGGATGGAGGCCCTTGTTGGTTCGTGTGGGATGGTATCGATGATGGCCAAAATTTCTGCCTGTGCGGCCCACTTTGTGCGCATGTCTTTGACGGTGGCTTTGGCTAGGGTGCAGCATTTGGTAATATCATTTTTATTAAGGTGGGCATAGTGGCTTTGCAGAATTTGGGCAAAGCGCCTGAGTAGGGGAGGCTTTGCCGCAAGCCGCTGCAAGAGCTGGAAGGTGACAGCACCTTTTTCTGAAGATAAGGTGCGTGATTCAGACATACTGCGGTTGTCACCACTTGGCAAAACCCCATAAATAAAGAGATAGAGCTGGCAGTAGATGGTAAAATCTGCTTCAAAGATGCGCTCTTTTTCGCAGGCTATTAAAAAGTCGCCAAGCGCATTCGGGTAGGCCAAGGCTTGGGGGTCTAGCCCGCAGTCGAGTATGCTGCATGTTATCTTTTCGAGAAGTTTTGGAGCGATATATTCCTCAAGGATAGATTGCTTTTGTGTGATGCGGCTACTTATCCATTTGAGCATTTTACACTGCTCTAAGAGAAGGGGATTCCCAAAAGCTGGGCTCCATGCAAAAAAGAGTTTTAGACACTCCTTTGCATGCACAAGAGCTTGGGGATCTACCTGTTTTTTTCGTTCTAGAACGCTGCGAAGCAGTTTTGTCACCCGGGTAAAAATAGTAGCTGTTGGAGACTGCTCTAGCCATTTGAATAGCAGTCTGTAATAGATGGCGCGAAAAAGTATTTGGGCTTCGAGCGATTGCATGATATTTTCTCGCCACTCATCAACGGCAAAAAATGGGCTGTAATCGATTTGTGGAATATCTTCTTGTCGGGAAGTGGTTTTTATTACCTCAATAAGGGTCGCGCATGCCCTTGCTTTGAAGGCAGCATTTGGGTGCTGGATCAAAAGTACGCAAGATCGAATGGGTGAGACTTTTGGGGTTAAAGTGTCAAGTAAGGCAAGTGCCTCTCTTGATCTTTCTGGGGTGTCATCTGGCAGGCAAGTGAGTACGATTTCTAAGAGTTTAGTGCATGCTTCAACGTCGCTAAAATGGCTGCAGGCAGTATGCACGGCATTTGTTAGGGTAGAGCAATGAGCAATCTGCGGCTTAAGGTACACCAGCTGATCTAAGAGATGCATAAGTAAGCGATTGGGCATGACAGTTGTGGCAAACGCTAAAACTTCAAGGAAGAGCTCAGGGCTATTTTTTACGTTGCACTCAGCTATTTCTGCTAGCCGCTCTTCGGTGGGCTCTCTTTTTGCAAGCGCTAGGACAATTCTGAGATATCTTTCGGGGAATATGGGTGCATTGGTGCGGCAGAAAACAAAAACTCGTTCGAGATGTTCATATTGTTCCCTAATAACGAGGCCTTCGCACCAGAGTAGCAGCTCTTCTGCATGCGAGCTGGAGAGGCTGTTGCAAGATTCCAAAAGTTCAACAGCCTCTCTTTGGATCTCAAGCTGTACAAGTTTTTCAACAAGTGGCCACGCGTCGAAACTTAATGATTGAACAAGTGGGCCAATCGCATGTGCAAGCTGGACATAAATCGCTGCAACATCGGCCTGAAAGGCTGCTCTAAACGCCATCTTCGCCACCACGAGCCTGCGATCTAGGCTGTTTGCCTCACAGCCAATGTAGGATACGTATGTCCGTGAGAGGTATTCTGGATCGTCGGCAAACAGTGCCGCAAATTTCTTATGGGTAATCAAGTAGTAAAAGGAATCGAGGCTTCTGGACTTTAGTGAAACTACTTCTTTTATCACTCCTGCCGATGCTCCCTTTTTCAGGAGATGCACCCCAATTTGGGTCTCTTTTATGCATTCATCATAAAAAGTATCCCGCTCTACAAGTTTTGGCCAATGCTCTACAAGCTCGAGCTCTGCCTCTTCAGTCAGTTTTTTGTCGACAAGGTAGTGCAGAGCCTCTATATGTGTAGGGGCAATGCTGACAAGGAGTGGATAAAGAGTCTCTTTTGTTTGGGGTGTTCTAGCTGCAATTTCGCCTACAGAATATCGTGACAACAAAATGTGGAATAAGTGGGTCGCCATTTCCTCTTCGTTTTGCGAAATAGCGTCTGCCAGCATGGTAAAAGCGGGGTCTATTGAATACTCAGTATAAAGCCTAGAGGCTAGATGCTGTGGAAGAGATACCCGATAGGCTGCAGCTAGCGTTTCGTGTGTAAGAGAAAATGTGCGTAAAAGCGAAAATCCCACCGAGCTAACGAGGCGGCTTTGGCTTTTGAGCAGCGTAAAAAGTGGGGCGTGCAACTCTCGCGCATAGGCTTGATCAGTTTTGGAAGCAGGAAGTGTGGGTAAAAGCATTTGATAGAGCGGTATCATGCTGTCACAGTTGCAGCCGCTCGCGCGTGGTATTGCTGTATAGAGCATGTCACTAAAGAAGAGGGTGTGGTTTCCAAACTGCAGCGCATTATAGCCAGAGTAGGTTCCTTCTGTATGTACATGGGCTGTAATCTGTAGTAGGGAAGAAACTGCCTTGAAGGGGAGTTGTACTTCTACAATCAGCCGAACAAGTTCGTGAAGAGCATCTGGGGTACATAGGTATGACTGTAAAACAGGCTGTAGTAGTGTAAAGGTATTTTTGGCTTCTTCATCAGAAACAGCAAAGAACAGACAAAGTTGGAAGGCTATTGCAATAAGCTCTGAGGGATCTTCAGTCTCAAATCGTTCGGCGTAGCTGGCAACTTGCGCGGCGATTTTACTTGAAACTTCCTTATCGTCTTTTACGGAATATAAAAATAAATCAGCTTTTTCGTTTAGCTCTACCGTTGGTGCATCGCAGCCGTTTATGTAGTCTGCCACTAACTCCACAAAGGCAGTTTTGTGGTCTGTAAGAACCATTTGTTTGAATGATGCAACAAATTCTTTGTAAGATTTGCAAACATTTTCAGTTGGTTCAAACGACATTTTTGCCCATAAAAAGCAGAAATGATAGCCTTTCGGTTAGTTTAAAGTAAGTGTATTTGGGGCGGGCTCGAGAAAAAGGTTGTCTAGATCTATGATCTAGACAACCTTTTGTTATAGACTACTTTTGATGATCTTTAATGATCTTTTGTCTTTGTTCAAGAAAATCGAAAAATGAATTATCTTCTGTTATATTTGAAGATTTTAGTTTTTTCATTAGCTGTTCTTTTATATCTGCAGCTGTTTGTACAGGAGGTTCTTCTTGACATCCTGGACTCGAAACATTTACGTTATCCAGCACTCCGCCTGCTCCCGGAAATCCTGTAGCTAGCGATCCATTGAGTACTGGAACTGGACCAAATGAATAATTCACATCATAAGGATTCACAACATTGAATGTTCTATTGTTGGAAAAGAGGCTAGTGCTCGGATTAGTAGAATCTGAAAATCCGAGTAAGGCATCAGTTACGTAGTTGTTATGTACAGACTCGCATTGACTGCCCAGCAAAAGCAATCCATTATCAACATTTGTTATAGTGTTGTTTTGATAGATACTATTGCTGTCTCCCTCAAACACCGCAATGCCTGTTTCTTGGTATTCAATTATATTATTCTGAACAACCAAGCCCGATGAAGTATATGAGTCTGTATTTACGAGAATGCCACTATTGACTACTGTAGCATTTCCAGAAGCTCCATTGTTTTGAATCACGCAGTCTTCTATAACAAGTTTTGATACTGGACCGTTAACACCTATTCCTTGTGTGTTTGCATTATTAGCATTGATGCATTGGTTATTAGAAATCTGACAATTAGAAACTCTACCACATTCGTTAGGGACTACAAAAGATTCATTTATTTCCAGGCCAGTCATGATAGCATTTTGATTTCCATTACCATCAGCAATGTTATCGCATATCTGACAATTTTCTACAGTATACGCGTTTGACCAATGGATAACCAATGGGTATACTTGAGCTGACACAGTAGAACTAACTACTTTATTGTTAGCCAATATGCAGTTTTTAATAGTGGCTTGTTTATTAATTTTAACATTATCAAAACCCGACACGCGAATACCTTGTAAACCAGCATCAGAAAAATTATCACTAACAGTGCAACCTTCAATTAATGCACTAGAATTACCAAGTATAAGGATTCCACAAGAACGATTAAGAAAGAAATCTGCAAAACTTCCAGTGGCACTATTATTATTAACAGTACAATTTCTAATGACAATTCCTTCTACATTGGTTGTAATAGCCACACCATAAAAGAATGACGCAAATGCACTTCCTGGAGCCGGAGCAGCAATATTTTCATCAAAATGACAGTTTTCTAAAGTTAAACTGTTACTAGGCACCGGATCCGCAGATTCAAATGATGCGCTTGCGAACGCTATCAATATAGTTGGTCCACCTGGAGAATTTAATCGATCGTCAAAATTTCTAGAAGATTCACAATTGGTGAAAACTACATCAGATGAGACTCCGACAGAAATACCAACATTGCCATTCTTTTGAACTAACAAGTTAGTAGCTCTTACTGTTTTAACAGGCAGTACATGATATCCGGAAAAGAAAAAACTATCACCAATTAAAACACCTCCTGGGTGAATTGGTTGGCTTAAATCATCACTAACGCCCTGATATACATTACCATAACCGCAACCTTGGACAATTAATTTATTGTCGTCTGAACCAAGAAAGATATTTTCATTGCCGCCTTGAACGTTAAGGCCGAGGTAGCTAAAGTTTTGGATGACGCCATTAACAACAGTAACATTTTTACAGCCAACTTTAATTAGAACACCTACGCAGTTAACAACCTGATTATTTTGTGATAAAGTATTACCACATAAATCTAGAGTAACATTGTCCGAATCAATCAAAATTGCCGCCTGAGGGTTGGCGTAGTCAATAGGTTGTTGAGCGGTCGGATACCAGTCGATTGACTCACTTAAGCAATATTTACCCGGCTTAGAAATAACAAACGGTTTTGTATCCAACGAAGAATGGCGAGCGCGAAAATCTTTGTGAGTAATTGCGTAGCATGATTTGCATCCACGAGTGCATTCTTTATGAGAATGCTTTTTCTTTTTGAGAATGCTTTTTCTTTTTGTGATGGTGTGTAGAAGAGGAAGAGTGTTTATCTTTTTTTGCAGCAAAACCAGGTTGCTGCATGCCAAAAAGCCCTGCCAGCATAGCCACGGCGCCAAAAATATAAGGTCGTAGATTCATCAGAAAATCTCCAGTTTAGAATTTTCTTTAGCTTAATGTTGGGCGTGTTTTTTTGCAAAGTTATTTTTGGTGTTGTGTAGGTATCTAAATGAGTCGTTGGCCGTTGGGGACTTGCATAGATGGATGCAAAAGCACAATCTTCTCCTCTGCATCAGCTAAGCCAAGTGTCAGCACCTCAGAAAAAAACGTGCCTATCTGCTTTTTAGGAAAATTTACAACGGCTATCACCTGTTTGCCAACAAGCTCTTCTTTTTTATAATGATGGGTGATTTGGGCGGAGGATTTTTTTATCCCTAAGTCACCAAAGTCGATATCAAGCTTGTAGGCCGGTTTTCTTGCCTCGGGAAAATCATGAACGTTCAGGATTGTTCCCACTCGGATTTCTACTTTTAAAAAGTCTGCAAAATCAATTGTATCCATCTTATACCGCCAGTTTTTTATGTAAGATGTAGCCATCTTGGTAGCTTCCATCGCTGTTTCGAATGGCTTCGGGAATCGAGCCAATAATACTAAAGCCCAATTTTTTGTAGAGATTTAATGCTCTTGTGTTGTCTGACAAAACCATGTTGTACTGCATGGCTCTAAAGCCGTGGTTTTTGGCAAGTGTAAGAGATGCGAGTACAAGGTTGGTGCCGAGACCCTTGCCTCTATGGCTTTTGGCAACCATGTAGGCGGCATTTGCAATGTGTGAGCCTCTACCGGAGAAGTTTGGTTTTATATAAAAGCCCGCTACAACCTCGCCAGTTGCGTCGGATCTACATATAAAAACTTCTGAGTTTGCCGCAAAAAATTGTTTGTGAAATTCATCAAAACTGTCGCTTTCATTTGGAAAGTAGCCATCTTTACCCGCAACCTCTCGAAAGAGTGTGTAGAGGGCTTGCTCATCTTTGGGCGAAAAATGCGCTAGGGTAAACCCTGGGGCAATTTGCATGTTGAAGGCTTCAGGTGAAAAAGTGCTCATATAGTCCGAAATGGTTGTATTATACAACTATATTAGCAAAAGGGTGAAAATGTGACAAGCGATTAATCTTGGACTTTTTAACAAAATGGCCTAAGACTGACTACGACAAGAACGATAAAAGTAGCATAAATATGTCGAAAATGCTACACCTTAGCTCCCTACGCGGAAGTAAAGTGTGCCGTGAATAGACATTCGGGTAATGCACGGGGTGTAGGTGAAGTTTTGGTTGATGAGCAAAAAGTAGAGGCGTTGAGTATATGTACAGAAGATGGATTTCTTTCATTTTGCCTATTTGTATCTTGCCCACTTTGCTCCTTTTTTTGGCAAAGCCGGTTGTTGAAGCAGGTCAGGTTGATCAAATAGAAATCGTCTATCACATCGCCACTTTGAATAATTGGGAAGATATTGTACAAGAACAGCTATCAACGTTGCAAAAATCTGGGTTGAGTGACCGCCTAGATCACTTGAGCGTGACAGTAGTAGGCGCAGAAATTGATAGGGTCCATCAGCTTTTTTCTCAGCTCTCTTTTCTAGATAAAGTAAAAATTATTCACTCGAGCCCTTCCCTTGACCGATATGAATTTCCAGGAATCGAAAAGGTGCAAGAAATTGCTCAACGGCTACCAGAGGCCAAAATCCTCTACATGCATACAAAAGGCGTGCTTCATTATCAGAGGCCCACTGAGCAGAATGTCAGCCTCTGGAGACAATACATGGAATATTTTACCATCGAGCGCTGGAGAGACTGTGTCTCAGCACTTGATGATGTCGATATTTGTGGTGTTGATCTGAGCCAATCGCCGTCAGGCAGGTACTTCTCAGGGAACTTTTGGTGGGCACGGGCAGACTATATCCAAACCTGCCAATTGAAGCAGGAGAGTCGCTATAATTGCGAAGATTTCATAGGCACCGGTAAAAACCCAACTATAAAATCTTTTCATCAGTCAGGAGAGGAGTCTTCAGCCTCTTCCCATGATTTCCATGCTGGATCGGGCGAGCAATATTTTCAGGGGATTTTGAACCTCTATAACTTCCCTTATCTTCCTGAGTATTATAAAAACATCAAATCTTTGCGTGTTGCCGTTTGCTACTGGGGTTTAACAAGGAGCACCAAAAAAGTATATAAGAGCCATATGGCCCAGCTGTTTCAGCAGCTCGGCAAGCATAACGTCCACTATGATGTGTACATGCATACTTGGCAGCTAGACGGAAAGCAGTTCATCAATAACGATACGATTGATATTCCTGTCGACTATGAGGAATATAAGTTTCTTAATCCTACCTTCTATCGCATAGATAATCAGAAAGACTTTACTGATAAGATGGATTTTAGCCTCTATTTTTATCAACATGTCTGGGACGAGCAAGGGCACTGTTCACACGGAGAATGGCCTCCACAACTTATTTTCAACCATCTATGTGCCTTGGAATCGCAAAAAAGAGTCACAGAAATGGTTTTAGAAAATGGCCGCGAATATGATCTCGTGATCTATGTGAGACCCGACGTCTGGATGAACACACCTTTGGATATCCAATCGGTTTTGGATCTTAAAGAGGGCGAGATTGTTTTCCCAAATTTTGCCCACTATGAAGGGTATAATGATCGCTTTGCGATAGCAACTGTTGAGACCGCTCCGATTTATGGCAAACGGATAGACTCTATTGCCGATTTTCGAGCAACCCAGGGGAGAATCGTTTCAGAGAAGTATGTGAAATATATTTGCGATGCAAACGATTTGAACGTGAGATTTATTGATTTTTATTTTGACCTTGTTAGACCATAACTTTATGTACAGGAGAACCATTTTGAACTATTTATCCTCTTATCTACTGATACTTTTTTTCTCATCAAATATTCTAGCAGCAGAAACAGACGCGCAAAGTCAACTGCAACAGGTGTATGAACGACACTGTAACTCTCCCTCCGACATAAACGAGCATATCCCTGTACTACGTGCCCTTGCCCGAGAATGCTCTTCAGTAACAGAGATTGGTATAAGGGAAATGGTTTCCACATGGGGTATTTTACTAGGTTTATCTGAAAGCAATTCTCTTGAGCGCTGCTATACTGGAATCGATCTCGTCCATCCACCCCAACATAAGTTTGATCAGGCAAAAAGCATTACGCAATCGCTTGGTATATCGTTCCAATTTGTGCAAGGAAATGACATGGTTATTGATATTAGACCGTGTGACATGCTCTTCATCGATTCACTACATACATACTGTCATTTAACCTATGAGCTAGAAGCCTTTTCTCCACGCGTTGGCAAGTTTATTGCTATGCACGACACAAGCGCTCCTTGGGGTGATAGGGATGACACTGATTATCACGGAAATTACTCTGAGTATTCGAGTGAAATCGATAGAAACAAACGAGGCTTATGGCCTGCGGTAGAAGATTTTCTTGCGAAGCATCCAGAATGGCGGTTGCGAGAGCGTCGTTTTAATAATCATGGATTTACAGTGCTAGAGCG
>JAFEGT010000022.1:3527-3726 GCA_018239765.1 Verrucomicrobiota bacterium | reverse complement strand
TTTCCTTCATTTTGTAGACAAATTATTTAAATTCTTGCTACAATCTTCTCTATTTTATCGGGAGAAGTTGCTTGCATTCTGTGAGTTCAGTAGCAAATGGAGGCTGGGTCCCTCAAGATGATGTACCTTCTGTTATGTCATTTTGGGATTGTAAAATTAATTACAATCGCTGTCTCGGTTCAGGCGAATGGGGGACAGT
>JAFEGT010000022.1:0-3490 GCA_018239765.1 Verrucomicrobiota bacterium | reverse complement strand
CATGCAGTCCATTGTGTAAAAGTGCTCGCACCTCTTCCAACTGCTATGATTATCGTTTCAGCAGCTAACAAATTTCTCTTTATTGGGCTACTTGCAGGTGTACTATTTGGCCGTTACAAAGAAAAATGGTCTAATCTGACGGCAAGAAAATATGGTCTGTCCACTGTAAAATTCTCTACAACATATAGTCTTTTGTCTCAATTTAAGACGAAAGTTAATGGGCATACGTTTCAGTATCATGCACAAAAACTAAATTTCAATAAGCAAAATAAATTTCATTTAAGAAGAGCGTTTGTTATTTTTTTGCAAAAGCTTAATAACGATAAACTCTCTATCTCAGATCTCCATGAGAAAAATATTATGTATGACAAAGCTAAAGATTGCTGGGAGATAGTTGATGGAGAAGTAAATGATGGTGGCATATCAAAAGTAATTCAAAGAACTTTTGAAAGAGTTTGTGCGCTATTTCCTTCTAATTCAAAAAAGAATAATAATATTGACCGATTTTTTCATACTCTAAATGGCTACTACCCTCTGGAAATAGCCCCTATCCTCAAGGCCCTTGCACAGCATGCAAAAATGGATTTTCACATGAGCTCCTACAGCGAAACTATTGATATACAACTGATGCAACAAAGTGGGATTCTCTAACTCTCAGAGCGACGTTTTAGGATTTACACGATTTTTAGAGTCTCGTGTAAAACTAGAGGCTCTTTAGTAAAAAAGGGAGCAGGAACTGCAGGGAGTGCATGAACAATGTTACTGAACTTTCGGGGGGGATTAGCCCCGCTATTTCCAGCGGGGCATTTTCCGTTACGACTCGGCAAAGATTTTTTCTCTGTCGGATAGGATTGGGCGGGGATCATAAAAGAATTCCATTCTCCTTATAAGGCCCTCTTCGAGTGTTATGAGGGCGGCGGCGGGGAATGGGCCAACCGGCGATGGAAAATGTGCAGTGTAAGCCAGCATCACCTGATTACCATTGCCAAATGAGGCTCTGATATCGAGCGATTCTACCATCTTGAAAAAACCCACCGCTGCTTCGAGAAATGCTGGTTTACCATCTAATTGGCCTGCCGGACTTATAAACTGTACGTTTGGGTGCAGATATTTGGCCATTTCTTTAAATTGATGCCCAGTTCCAGCCTGATAGTAGCTGAGCACGGTGTTAAGACTATTTGAACTCATAGAATTCTCCTTTTAAATTGTTATATTTTTTTGATTAATTGCTAGTATCTTTCCGTCGGACACTTTAGCTAGAGCTGTAGACGGCATGCTAAATACTGCAAAAGGTGTGCCTGCTGCTGCCCAAACTGTCTCATAACAGAAGAGATCTTGATCAATAAAGACGTGCTCTATTTTTTGGCTGTGACCTACTGGCGGTATGCCGCCAATTGCAAAACCAGTGATCTCGCGGGTAAAAGCGGCATCAGCTTTTTCAATTTTTTCGCCAATAACCAGTTCAATCGCCTTTTCATCTACCCGATTTTTTCCGCTTACAAGGATAAGTACCGGCAGATTTGTCTGTTTAGTGCGAAACAATAACGATTTTACGATTTGACCTACTTCGCAGCCTATTGTAGCAGCAGCATCATTCGCAGTACGTGTACTGGATGTTAGCTCTACAACTTTGCAAGTAAGCCCTTTTTGCTCTAAAGCCTCTTGGACAGCTCTAGAGCTTTTACTCAGCACGTTATGCATTTTATTCTCCTTCACATTTTGTGCGTTATAGTGTACGATTTCCATATATTAACACACGTGCGCTATAACGCACAATGATTATCTACTAAGGATTATCTACTATGGCAGACAGTTACTCGCGCATCTCACACGCCCTTAAGGCTTTGCGAAAAGAACGCGGCTGGAGTTTAGATAAAACAGCTTCTGAAACCGGCGTCAGCAAAGCAATGCTTGGCCAAATTGAGCGAGAAGAGTCGAGTCCCACAATTGCCACCCTCTGGAAGATTGCAAATGGCTTTAATATTCCCTTTTCGACTTTTATAGTAGACTGCAGCCCGGATGCAAAAAAAACCATCCATAGTGCCGGCAAATCTGAACCCCTTCATCCTCAAGAAACAAAGATAAAGGTTTTTTCCCTCTTCCCATACGACAAAGAGCTTCATTATGAGATCTTTTTGATTGAGCTGGAGCCCGGCTGTGAACACATTTCCCCGCCGCACAACCCAGGTGTTATTGAGCATGTGCTTGTTGCTTCAGGAAACATGCAAATATTTGTAGATGGTGCCTGGAAGGCATTAAAACAAGGCGAAGGCCTTCGCTTTGATGCAAGTAAGCCCCATGGCTATCGCAATACCTCTCAACAAATCGCGATTATTCACGACATTATTCATTACATGTAGAGCCTTTTGCAAAACTAGAGGCTCGAAGATTTAGTTTTGTTTTTTTGCGTGCTTTGCCTTATATAAAAAAATATGGGTATCGAAGAAAAACATGAACATCTCTTCCCTGCAGACGAAGCTCCTGTTGGTACACCAGAGGGCAAAAAAGCAGCTGTCAAAAAAAATCAAGAGCGAACAGATAAAAAAACTGTTGAAAAAACAGGCTCGTTAAAAATCAGAGCCGATGCGACTTCAGCAGGGCGCTCTTTAGAAGAAAAACAAATAGTCGTTCAGCAGCTGCCTAAATCTTTGGCTCTTGTGCCAAGGCTTTCTCCAAATCCATCTCTTGCCCGGCAAGAGTGCCTAAAGGCCGCAGAAAAACTCAAGCCCGGCCGCTTTATGCTATTTGGCGATATTACCAACAGATGTTTGGCGGTACAAACTACTAACAGCAAATTTAAATATACGCCAAATGTTGAGGCCACCTTCAAAGGCCCTGTGCAAAATGTAGCCACCGGTAAATGGACTCTATCAAAGCGAGATCTAACGTTAGATGAGGTAATCATTCAGTTTGGCGGCATGTGCGATCTCATATCATTAGAGAGGCTGCCTCTTGCGAGCCCAAGCAAAATAGAAGATGCCCAAAATATTCAGCCTGGCCAATTTATCCTATTACGAAATAAAGACCAGAGTGTGCTTGCTGTGAAGAAAACCTTAGAGGGAGCTGTCGAACAGACGCGCTATGAACATGATCTCTTTGCCGGCACCTTTATACAAAAACAGCGAGGCGGCGCTAAGGAGTTTACAAATAGAGTCAGCCTTAGCGAAATAGTGCGTGAGCAGGGTGGAGTACAGAACCTTTGCCTTAACAAGCTTGTCTCTCAAGGCCCCTCTCTTCAGGAGCCTCAGCCTGCAAATGTTAGAGATTTACCTCACTGGTCAGTCCTAACATGGGATACTTTTCTAGGAGATTTTAAGGCAGGCGAATTTGTCCTTTTTCGAAATCTGAAGGATGATTCAGTTGTTGTATGTATGAACCGAGGGGAAAAAGGTGCCAAGGTCGACCCTGTTTTCCACACATTATCCACAGTGGTAGTAAATGGCAAAGAGACGTACGTTGATGCCAATAAAAAAACCTACAACTCTCTTAA
>JAFEGT010000021.1:26926-33957 GCA_018239765.1 Verrucomicrobiota bacterium | reverse complement strand
GCCTGTACACTTCCTGTAAAGAAGAGCCCAACAACTTCAGGCCGAGCAAGTATTATCTCTGCCGTCTCTTTTGCGCCCTGCAAAAGTGTAAAAACACCCTCAGGAAGGCCCGATTCTGCCAAGAGCTCTGCGATGATCATGCCAACTTTTGGGGTCTTTTCGCTCGGTTTAAACAGTATAACATTGCCAGCAAGAAGAGCTGGTATTATATGGCCATTTGGAAGGTGACCAGGAAAGTTAAATGGGCCAAAAATAGCAACAATCCCATGAGGAGAAAAACGGGTTTTTACAGCTCCCAACCTTTCATTGCAGCGTTCAAGATGTGCCTTAATTGAGATTTCTACTTTATTGATCATTGCCTGCACTTCGGTAAGCGACTCCCAAAGAGGTTTGCCCATCTCTTCGGATATTGTGCGCGCCAAATAGTCCCTATTTTCCTCTAAAAGTTTGGCATAGGTTTTGCAAAATTGCGCACGTTCATCGAAAGAAAGCCTCTTCCAGGAGCCAAATGCAGCCCGAGCACGAGTAATGGCAACATCAACTGCCTGTGCATCGGCAGCTTCTGTCAGCCAAACCATTTCACCTGTAGCTGGATTTATTGATCTAATCATAGCTCGTACACCCTTATGCTCTCGTTTGGTCCAATAGTAAGCGCGTCTAAAGAAACTTCCGTAGCCAAAATCGCGCGAAAATCTATTTTGTCATTTGAAATAATGGCAGCTTTTGCAAGCGATTTTGCCTCTGTTACGTAGGAGTTTTTGACTATCGAGATGTCACATGTCTTTGCGGCAACTTTGGGGCCTGCATCAATAACATCCACTTCGTCAGTGAGAACAAACCCTAGGCGACTCAGCAAACTATAGGCCGCCTCAGTATCGTGATCAACCTTGCCTATAACATCCTGAACAGCTTGGGGGAGTAGGTGAACATAAATAGGGTATTCTGGCAGAAAGCCTTGAATAAAGCTTCGACCGTAGCAGATCATCTCCTGCACTTTTGTAAAGGGTTCATCAAAGAATTTTCGTCCTACGTTCTCCCAAAAAAGAGAGGTTTCATCTTGAAGAGAGCCCCGAAGCTCAGCAATAAAACTATCGGTAAATCGTTCTGGAAAGCGTGCGACAAACATAAATCTCGCAAGAGAGAGAAGCTTTCCCACACCAGTTCCACGAGCCTTTGGCGAAACAAAGAGTGATGCCACTTCTGATGGTCCTTCGGGATAGCTTACCGCCTCGAGGATTGGCTGGCCACGACTTATCCTCTGTTTAAAAAAGAAGAGCGGTTCGTTGCCACCTGAAATCGCTGATAATGCCGATACTCCCAAAAGTTCTTTCGTTTCAGTATCTTCTGCAACAAAGATATAAAATTCAGGTCCCGGTGTGCGTACGTCTGTAGCAAAAGAACGAAGCGCCTTTTCATAAAGATGGGTAAGTAGCGTGTCGTTTTTCGGCAGCGTGTAAAAATTGATGTGCGAATGATAGGCAAGTTGGCGATACTGATCAAAATCACCTTTAGCTATCGGCCGTACGACTATCATTACAGACACTCCTGAATGGTCTTTTCAAGAATCTGCATAATTTCAGGGATCTGATTTTCTACAAGCGCACCAACAGGCAGCAAAAAGCGCACGCGAGTTGGGTTTGAGCCGGCAACAAAGCTGATGATACCATTTGTAAAGAGCTTTTGCACAAACTCCTTAACTTTAGCATCGCTTCCATCAAACGGAGTAAAGGCGATCATTGCACCTATACCGTAGGGGCCATGAATACAGCCATATTTTTCATGAAGATGGGCAAGGCCCTCAGTAAAAAGCTTGTGCAATTTTTGAATTTTGCCACTAGGACCAAAGAAGTTGTGGTCAAGCGCATACTCTACCATATACCTTGCGGCATGAATGGCGCTTGTAGAGGCAGTGTAGGTCTGGCTTAACAGCCCAGGACGCGGTGCAAAGCTTTGGTTAAAGAGAGTCGCGCAGGCAGGGGAGTTTTTGCCTATTGTCACAATGTCAACAAGGCCATCAAGATCAAATGTTTGGAAGGCAAAGAGATTTTCAGTGCGGCCAAAGGTCTGCACTTCATCTGCCCAAACAGCAATGTCGTGGCTTTTAAGCACATCGATAATAGCTTTAAAAAACTCTCGAGAGCCAACCCAGAAGCCACCTTCACCCTGCACGAGCTCCATGCAGATCACAGCATGCTGTTTAGGATAGCGTTTAATATGGGTTTTCAATACTTCTAGTGTTTTCCTTGTGCTCTCTACTGGATTTTTTTGGTCAAAGAAGGGGAGGTAATCAACCGTAATCGTTGGTGGCAGTCCTTCGCGAAAACCTGGTTTGTCAGTTATCTGAGAAAGGGCAAGAGTACGGCCGGCAAAGGCATGCTCAAAAGCAAGTACGCGCGCTGCGGGGTGCTTTTTTTGAAAGGCGATTTTGAGGCTATTTTCACATGCCATAGCGCCAGAGGTAGAGAAAAAACAGTGATCAAAGCCAGAAAGCTTTGTATAGAGCTGCCCAAGCCTCAATGAGTCTATGTTTTGCTGCAGATTTCCCTGCATTACTGTGCTTTGGAGCGCAGCATCGATGGCCGCATCCATAACGCCAGGATTGCTATGGCCAAAATAGTGAACGCCGATACCTGTTATAAGATCGTACTTGCAGCTACCATCTGTCAGCTCTACAAGTGCGCCGTTGCCAAGACCTGAGCCAATGTAGGAAAAATAGAGCGGCATACCGCGAACGTCGGCGAACTCTGCAACAAGATCGTTCTTTTCTGATGGTGGTTCAACAGATGTTATTGTTTTTTGAGCATCACTGAGCGCCGAAAAGATCAATTTCTTAGCTTCGGCAATTCTTGGATCGCGAAAAAACTTCTCAGCTTTTGTCATAGATTAATAACCTTATTTCTTGATTCAACCTGATAGTCACCTGATCCAAGACGCATAATAAGTAGCGCTGCAAGCTTGGCTCGTTCAGGAAGGCTATCGATAAGAATGAACTCGTCATGTGTGTGGATGTTACCGCCAACAGCACCCAGTGTATCGATGCAAGAGAGGCCGCATGAGGCTAAAAAGTTGCCGTCGCACGCACCTCGGCTTGGTTTTTTGGAAAAGTTTTTTCCGAGATCACGAGAGCAGCCTTCAAGCCACTGAAGGATTTTTTCACTTCCTGCATCTACAACTTTTGGAGGATTTGTTCCATCCTCATGAATCTCCATCCAGATACCGTCACGAGCAGAATGCTTTTTTACAAGCTCTTCAATTTTTGCACGCGTCTCTTTCAGCTTTTCAGGATTTCCTGAGCGCACATTGAGTCTGAGCACCGCAAGATCTGGAACCACGTTGTGGCCTGTACCTGAACGTAGTTCGCCGCAGTTAACGATAACCTGATCTTCAAAGTTCGCGACCTCATCACCGTTGGGCTTTAGGGTGTTGAGTGCTTCAAGATCTGTAATAAGAGGTGCAATAGCAAAGAGGGCAGATCTTCCTTTTGCAAAATCGCGACCAGCATGTGCAGATTTACCTTTTACAACGATAGAGAGCTTCATAGACCCAGCACGGGAGGTAACAATAGAGCCGTCAGAATGGGCAGGCTCAAAAAGAAGCGCAAGAGCATGTCTTGAGGCTGCATCTTTAAAGAGTGTGTGGGATCCCGGAGAGCCAATTTCTTCATCGGGGTTTATGATCACTTCCCAGCCGATTTTTTCTGCGTATGGGGACTTTTCAAGAGCCTGTAGGGCAGTGAGAAGCACAACAAGTCCACCCTTCATATCGCATACTCCAGGGCCATGAAGGCGGATATTATCTTGATCCACTACTTTCTGAAAGGTTGAATTCTTTGAATAGACCGTATCCATGTGGCCGCCAAGTAGTATCTTAATAGGCGCATCAGGACGCTTCGTAATGTGAAGGGCTTTGCCAAGTGGAGTTTTTATTTGCTTTCCCTGCTCATCAACAACAGTAAGCGGTTGAAGCTCTATCTCTTTTATTTCACCGCCAAGTTGCTCAAAGCTTTTCTTTATAGCTTTCATTTGCTCTTCAAGTCCGGCAACATTGAGGGTGTGGGAATTGATATTGCACCAGGATATAACAAGATTTTTCATATGATCGCGTTGATGATCGATCCACTGTAGAAAGGGTAGGTACTGCTGCATAGGGGTCTCCGTCGCTATAAAACTGCACTCTACCCCATTACAAACCCGAAGGTCAAGCACTTTTCTTTTTTCGCAAAACGCTTATAATAAGCACATTAAGAATAAAGATTATTTTTTTTCGAAGAGCGCTTGGCAATAATTCACACCGCGTGTAAGGTGACGAAAAAATGCACGAAAGGTTGTTAATGGAAAACGAAGCCCACAAGAGGATTAAAAAGCTTTTAGCTAAAGAGTACGCGGGCTTTGTCCTTATTACCTGCAAAAGTCCCAGCGCAAGCGGGCAAATGCAAGTAGAGATGAGCTACGAGGGAGACCCTGTCCTCGCTTCATACCTACTAGAGGGTGCACAAGGCTATCTTGACGAAGAGGAAAAGGGCCTTGGAATGGAGCTCTTGTCGTGAAATCGCTTGAAGCGGTTATTGCTGACTATCGAGAGCCTACCATTTTTTCCAACAAACCTGTTCCAAATGAGCTGATCGACAGCCTTTTGCAAACAGCAGAAAAAGTGCCATACGCCTTTCATCTAAAACCAACCCATACGCACGTTATAACCGACAGCGCTCTTAAAGATGCCATCTGTAAAGCGTGCTTTCATATGCCGCTTGCCAGGCAAGCCCCTGCAATTGTTATTTTTACAGGTGATCGATTCTGTGCCAAAGAGCAAGAAGCAAACCTGCAACATGCCTTAGAAGAAAACGAAATAACCTTAGACGATGCTGAGAGGGCAAGAACAGCCTTAAAACTGCATTTTGACACAAGTCCAATTGGTTTTGGCTGGCTCGGCAAGCTTGTTGGTGCACCTGTTTTACGGCTTATGACCTCTATGCCTCAAATACCCGCTGTACATAAACGGGAATTTCTCACTCGCCAGGTAATGCGGGCGGTGATGACATTTTTTTGGGCTGGATGTTCACATGAGCTTGGCATAAAACTTGTTGAATCTTATGATGAGTGGAGAATAAAGTGGGCACTCAATATTCCATGGCATCACATTGTCGTTTCTGTGGTGCTGGTAGGGTATACAGAAAAGTAAAAATCATATGAAGACAGCAACATTAGCACGTATCAGACTTTTATATACTGCGGCAGAACAGCTTATCGGGCCGCTTTTGGTGTTTATAATTGCCTACGCACACAATATCTATTTTGCAAGTGACTATGTTTCATCTTTTTTTGCCGTATTTTCGCTTGTAAGTTTATTGCTTGTGATGGCAGTAGACAAGACAGGAATATTACTTGCAATAGGCGTACAGCTTGCTTTCTTGGGTTGGATTGCAGTAAAAGAGCCTACAAACCTTCTTGAGCAGATGCTTTTTTCATCAAGCATATCGCTCTCCTTAATTGCCTCCTACATTAATACCCCAAGCCTAAATACCCCAAATGTAGATGTACCAAATATACCTGCCAGAGCTCCTGAACCTGTTGTTACTGTAGAAAAAGACAAGCA
This sequence comes from Verrucomicrobiota bacterium, assembly GCA_018239765.1. Taxonomy (GTDB): domain Bacteria; phylum Chlamydiota; class Chlamydiia; order Chlamydiales; family FEN-1388; genus SZAS-7. The sequence continues at coordinate 28,365 of JAFEGT010000021.1, read as the reverse complement.
CTGGCAAGAGCTATTTACAGCACGTCAAGAGATCACCAGCCTGTATCAGCAAAAAAATGAGCTCGAAGCCCGCGTTGCCACCCTCACAGCTAATCAGAAGCTACTTGAGCAGCATCTTGAAGTTGCTGCTATTGAAAAAAAGCAGTTTGTAGAAGACCGAGCGCAGTGTGAAGAGGACCTTAAAAAGTTTGGCAATCACATGCAGGAAATGGCGCTCTATCAAGAAACGTTGCGTCAAGAGATCCTGCGCCTTGAAGAGAGAAAGGTTACAGTAGCTGAGCCAGACGCTATGTTTAAGCAGCTTAAAAGCCAATTTGACGAAAAGTCAAAAACCCTCGATGAGACACGTAGAGAGCTATTTTCTGCCCAAGAAGAGATCGCCATTTTGCAAAAGACAATCGATGAAAACCTTGAGCCTACAGCTGAAGAGCGCCGCCTGATGCAAGAGCTCGTAGCCAAAGAACAAGCCCACGAAGAAGAGCTTTTGGGCTACGAAGGGGTAATCCAAGGCCTTTTAAATCAATTACAAGAAAAGCACACACAAGAAAAGCAGACGAAATAAAAACAGTTGGCCACATGAGATACATACTTGCCGCACTAACGCTCTGTTTTGCTCAAGACATGCACGCAGGAGCGACCCTAGAAGCGGTTCAGATCAAAGACATGCGCATGACCGGGCGCGAACAGAGCTTTGCATCCCACCTTACAGGTGATGCCATAGAGCCCTTTATCATGATGGATCACGACATGCGCACACGCGCTATGGATCTTGCCGAAAAGGATAAGCTCTCACCAAACGATGCGGTGATGAAGACCATGTCGCAACCCGTGCCTCCTAAATCTTAATCTCGATCTTGATCTCGATCTCTTGATGGTCTTGATTTTGGTCTTAATCTCAATCTTGATCTTGATCTTAATCCCCTGAGGCCTGAAGGGCCGACATGATACAGCCCAGGTCGTAGCGCAAGCGGAGGCCTGGGAAATAATGGTATATGATCTTGAGTCCTGTAAGGACGGCATGAATTCGAGTAAATATGCCGTCCTTACAGGACTCGAAATTTTTTCATGCATTTATTAACCCAGGCCTCCGCTCACGCTCCGACCTGGGCTATGACATGCCGGCCCTTCGGGCCTTTAAGAGATTAAGATCAAGATTAAGATTAAGATTATGAATTGTTATGCCGATCCTTTAGCGGCCTATAGCGATCCTGAATGACTCCATCGCCAAAATCAGTAGAGCTGATTTTCTCAAGCTTGCTCTTTTGTAAAACTGTTAGCGGAATACCGTCATGAAGCGTAAGCGGAAAAACAGTGACAATGTACTCATCAATTTTGCCAAATTTTGCAAAGGATTCCGCTAAAGCTGCACCACCAACAAGCCACAATTTTTTTGCCCCAAGCTTTTTGAGAAAGGTGGGAATGTCGTCAGTGACAAATTC
>JAFEGT010000021.1:26650-26881 GCA_018239765.1 Verrucomicrobiota bacterium | reverse complement strand
GGTCCAAACCCTAAAATCTGCTCATAGGTGGCCCTACCTATAGCCAGTGTTTCCACAGAATCATAAAATTCCTTATAGCCATAGTCCTGACCTGCGGTTTGTTCCACAGTCTGAGGTAGCCAATCCAAATTACCATTCGCGTCTGCAATAAATCCATCTTGGCTCGTTGCTATATAAAGCACAACTGTTGCTGCAAGTGCAAGTGAAGTCATTCTGTAGTAACACCGTTTT
>JAFEGT010000021.1:22113-26477 GCA_018239765.1 Verrucomicrobiota bacterium | reverse complement strand
GAAGAATCTATCCAAAAACTTTTAACCTGGAATTTTATTGGCATATGCCTTTCCGGGCCATTGTATGGGCCAATTTCAGATTCGTTTGGCCGTAAAAAACCGCTTTTGTATGCTCTTGGCCTTTTTTTACTGGGCAGTATTATAACACTGTTCGCAGAGAGCTTTATCTGGATGCTGATTGGTAGGGTACTACAAGGCATTGGCTCTGGCGGCTGCTTCACCCTTGGCACGACCATTATTTTTGATACCTTTAAGCAAGAGCAGGCCATAGTTGCTGTCGGCAGAATTAACTCTGTTGTGCCTATTCTTATGGCTTGTGCGCCTATTATTGGGGGATACCTGAATACTGTGTGGGGCTTTCGGTCAAACTTTTTAGCAATAACGCTCACAGTACTTATAAGCCTTCTGATTTGCATCTTTTTATTGGAAGAGACGCTGCCGCCTAAAAGACGCATTCAGTTCAACCCAAAAGGCGTAATTCAAAGCTTTAAAAAGGTAGTGACAAGCATGCCCTTTTGGCAAACCACCGTGATAGTGAGCCTTGTCTTTGCAGGAAAGCTCGCCTTTTTATCATGCATATCTTTGCTCTTTGTACTTGAGTTTGGTGTAGAAAAAAGCGCTCTTCCCTACTTTCAAGCATCACTACTTGCTGGATGGGTTGCAGCAAGTCTCGGATACAAGCAGGCGGTCACCTATTTGGGAATTATGCGCATCAAATCAGTTGGCACCATCCTCTTTCTTATCGGGGGAACTGGACTTGTAGCTGCCACCTATGTAGCACCCCAAAATCCCTACCTGCTCACGCTGCCTATGCTATGCTATGTTGTGGGTGCAAATTGGGTGCAGGGGCTCTATTTTCCTGAATGTATGGAGATTTTTCCGGAAATTAAGGGTATTGTAGCGAGTGTACTTACAAGTGTCCGCCTATTACTTACTGCCTGCGTAATAGGCGTAACAAGCCATTTTTATAACGCCACAATTTACCCAGTAACCCTCTTGATTTTCGCCATAATTACAATCGTCTTTACAACCATCGTACGCTACGAAAAACGGAAGTGCTCAGCGCTATCTACGTAACAGCTCCTCAGGCATCGTAAAGTCCGCAATGAAGATTTGGGAGGCGCTAAGGCCACGCTTGGAGGTCCACATAAGCTTTGTGCCGTCATTTGAAAATACGGGTAGTCCGTCAAAGGTCGAGTTGTGGGTAAGACGGTGCGTTTTGCCAGTTTCGATGTTCATGAGATAGATTTCGTAGTGGGCATGACCATGAAGCGATGTTGTGAAGGCTATCACCTTGCCATTAGGATGCCAGTAGGGCGCCCAGTTTACAGCGCCGTTGTCGGTAAGCTGACGCTCATTTGAACCATCGGTATTGATAGCATAAATCTGCAGCATATCTTCAAGCTGCCTGTCGGATCGAAAGATAATCTGACTATCATCGGGAGAAAAAAATGGCCCCCCATTATAGCTATAGTCGGTTGTTGTTACGGCAACTACGTTAGTGCCATCGCTATTCATGGTGTAGAGGTTCATCGTACCAGACTCATTACTTGCATAGACTATGCGCGAGCCATCATGCGAATAGGCACACTCTGCATGATAGCTTGGGCCTGATGTTAGAGCCTTGAGGTCAGTTCCATCCGGATTTGCCTCATAGACGTTCATGTAGGGGGTAAATGCCCAAGAATAGGTTCCGCCCTGACGCTTATAACCAGGCACGTCCTGTTCATAGTCAGGATTATCTAAGTCGGGATCTTCGTGGCTAGAAGCAAAAATTACCTTCTGCCCATCAGGTCTAAAATAGGCACAGGTGCAGGCGCCCTTGCCGGTACTTACAAGGCGCGCAACGCCTTCATCTAGTTTTAGAGAATAGATCTGATACTGCTCTTGGCCTGTAGGCACAGCCTGAAAAATGATGGTGCTATCATCGGGGGAAAAATAGGCTTCGCCAGCCTTTTCAAAGCCCATCTCGGCGAAAGTGACCTGCCGGATGTTGTTAAGCATTTTTGCCTCTTCGGCTGCATCAAAAACCTCACTCGAAGGCATCCCAATCCACATCGCTGTACACGCCAAAAAAGCAATCATACCTACCTCGTTTTTCTTGTTCTTTTTTTGGGCGAGCGTAGCTGAATGGTCTAGATTTTTTCAAGATTTGCCTGGCCGACGCTGTTGAGGAAGTCGTGAACGGCTTGTTGAGGCATCACGCGCAAAAGCGCGTACATGGGCTCAACACGGTCGGGTAGCACTAAACGGTGGCGGCCAAGCAGTGCGCGGGCGTGGAAGGCTGAAAAGACCTCCTGCTCATCGCCGCCAAGTGCCCACAGGAAGCAGGCATTGGTTTTACCACCACGGTCGATATTTTCCTTACATGCAGCGGTTACCATAACTCGTCCGCCTGCTGGGGCTTTGGCCGCTGTGAGTTCTTGGCTGTACTTAATGAGCCCCATGGCTACAAGTTCTCTAAAAGCGGCCTTTTGATACCAGTTCCACTTTTTATCCTCTGGCTTTGCCTCTTTTACACAAAGGGCATAGGCTTTATCGACAATGTCTTTACAAGCCTCTTTCCACTCCTGAGAAGGAAAGTAGTAACCGCCCCCAGGATTGTTGACTCTCTCTACTAAGGTAAAGTTGGCATCAGCCAAAAGCTCATCGACCTGCTGCTGTTTATATTCTGGATTTAGGGGAGTATCATCGGAAATTGCCTGCTGAATTTTGGCTTCGTTTGCGCCATGCACGCCAGCCCTATAAAACGCAGAATCAAGAGTCACTGAAATGCCCTGAAACTGATCAGGAAATTCACTTTGGAGCTTCATGATACTTGTAGCGCGGCCATTTTCATCAGCTGACATAAGGCTCTGCAGGTTTGTGTAGTTCCAGGCAACGTAGGGGTATTTTTCTAAAGCAAGCGCATCTGGTGTCATCTTTGAGCGGTTTTTCATCGCCTGCAGCACGCCGCGCACCTCAGGTGCAACATCGTCACCAATCGTAGGTGAGGGAGTGTAGACGCTACGGATTGCCACATCACCCAATTTAGCATCAAAAAGTTTGCCCGCGTTGTTGTTAAGCTCGCCTCGTGGATCGTAGGCTTTACCAAATATACCCGCTAGCTTCGTACCAAACTTTGTGCTAAAAAATGCCCCTATAATTTGTTTAAAGTACTTTACAATGTACTGGATAGTTTTGTCACTTTTTATCAGACCTCGCTTATAGCCGCGATCACGTCCAATGCTTAAATGCTCATGGAGTGGCCGATCTTTTTTACTTTTTAACGGACGCCCAAGCTCATGAAAGGCGTTCATAAGATCTGGCTCAGTGTAGGATGCAAGAAGGAGATTATGCACAAGCTTTACAGCGGGGTGACTTTCATCGTCCTTGTTATTGACATAGGTAGGGCTTGCAAGACATTTTCTTAGAAGGTGCAGAACATCCCTATTACTCTTTTTGACATCTTGTGATTTAGAATCAAGCGCCTCCAAAAGCTTATTGAAGGGTTCACCTTCGACAACAGTCCCGTCCGGAACGGCATTACGAAGGGCTTTGTTGATTTCATACGTCTCCACCCCTTTTGCTCGCAGTACAGCAGCGCGCAGATCTTTCTCACGCTGAGAAACGGCAAGTTTAGGCGGATGGGGACTGAATTGAGGCGGCTGAGGGCGTACCGATACTGTAGGTTTGCCAACAGGTGGCATGGGCGAAAAATTGGGCGGTTCTGGCCTTACTCCAGGGGGCATTACAGACATAAAATCCTCATTACCCTCTATTATACTAAATAATTGTTTAATTAAACAGCTTAGGATGCGTTTTTTCCCAAGCATTGCATAGGGCAACAAGTTCAGCAGCTTTAGGGCGACGCTCAGGATTAGGATCTAAACCGTTCACTAAAAGCCCCTTCAGAAATGATCGTATATCTTCAGGCTCTCTTGGATCAGCGCTTGGGTTGTAGCTCTCTTGTAGCTCAAGCACGTCTAAAAGCTGGTCTGAGTCAAGAGCCTCCAAGAATCCCTCGGGACCCAATTCTGCTTTCTTTTCAATGATTTCAAAAACCCACTCAGGTTCCCACTCCTCAATATTCTGAGATTGAGACGCCAAAAGCATGCTCAAAAGCACACAGAGTGCGTAGATATCGGCAGCTCGTTCATCTATATTTTCGCTTTTACGAAAATATTCTGGTGCCGCGTATTCGGCATGGCCATACATCTTCAAACGGCTGTAGTCTTCAGCTTCTAATCTGGCATACGTTCCATAATCAGTAAGAAAAACTTTGCGAATGGTTTTATTGATAGCATCATAGGTAAGACCCACGTTTTCAAGACAGACATCTCTATGTACAGCACCTTCTTTATGAAGCTTTTCTAGGTGGGAAC
>JAFEGT010000021.1:0-22062 GCA_018239765.1 Verrucomicrobiota bacterium | reverse complement strand
TACTTTCTCTGGTTGACCAGGGTCAAACGCCTGGAGATCGTTATCAAAGCATTCAACAAAGATGGCCCTCTTATCCTTATAGTCTACCACATCATAAACCTGTGGAGAGATACCCAGTTTTGCACACTCTTGTTGCTCATCACATTCTACAAGTAGATTGGGGTTCAGCCCTGCGGTAAGTTGATAGGCAAGTTCCGCTTTCGCTGCTTTGTCGTGAGGAAGCCGCAGGGAAATGGTTCCATGTTTCTCCACACCACCTCTACGTTCATGGCCGATATGCGTTTTGAAAAGAACATAACTTGCAGTTTTTGTGTTAATAATCGAAAACTGCTCTGCATCTTTTTTTATATAGAGGGGAGTGTTACCTGCCGCTACAATTGCAGCTGCAATTTCTACAACGTTTGGGAGGGGAATAAGCCGCTCACAGCCCATCGCCTGAATGCAGGGCATAATACGCTTTGTTGTTTCTGACACAGCATCAAAGTCTTTATACTGAGTTGTTCTATACGCAGTTAAAACTAATCGCGTAGGAATCATAGTAAAATCACACCTTATTATTTAAGATTTGTACAAGTTGATAGCTTTAATTTAAGAAAGAGATGATACTATAAATAAATGTTTATGTCAAAAATGATTACTGGAAATGCTTTTGGATAAATTTAATTGTCTGCAAAAGCGTTAAAGGTGCATTAGGCAAAGAGAGAAAGCCATAACGCTTATAAAACTGCTTTGCTTTTTCACTTTTGGCGTCAATGATAACGACACTGCCGCCTATTTGTAGCGCTTGATCGAGGCATTTCTTTATTAAAATGATCAACAGCTTCTTTAAGGTTTTTATTCTCTGAGACAGGAGCTTCCATGATATCCACAAAGCGCTGCCAGTCTTCGGCATTCAAAATAACCGTGTTTGAAAGGCTCATTTCAGCAATCTCCTTTTGAGCTATTTCAAGCAATTTTTGGCGTGCATATGTTTGAGGTCGTAATCCAGCAAGCGAGGCAGCAGCATCAATAAGTGCTTTATCGTGCGAAAAGAGTCGAAAATTCATATGGGCATTCATATTGCGTGCTTCTCTTTGCATAGACGTATCACTCCTTTTCTTTAATTATAGGCAAAATATGTTACATTGTCACTACAAACTCGTGAGGATTTCGTAGCCTGTTGGGGTAATCAGCAGGGTGTGCTCCCACTGGGCTGAGGGTTTGCCGTCTATAGTGCGGGCGGTCCAGTGATCTACTGGATCAACGACAGCTTCAAAGCGACCAGCGTTAATCATAGGCTCAATCGTAAAGATCATGCCGGGAACAAGGGGAGTGTCATTTGGAGTGCGATGGTGCGCTACCTGGGGCGGCTCATGAAAGGCGAGGCCAACACCATGGCCCACAAACTGCGTTACAACCGAACAGCCATGAGCTTCGGCATACGACTGTATAGTCTCACCAATCATGTTGAGGGGAATGCCAGGTTTTAGGATCTTTATTGCCCTCATGAGGCACTCGTGCGACACATCGACAACACGCTTTTTATCTGCGTCGATTGCACCAATAGTCACCATGCGGCTTGTGTCGCCAAAATAGCCATTAAGGATACAGGTGACATCTATGTTAAGGATGTCGCCATCTTGCAACGGTCTGTCGTCAGGTATACCGTGACAGATCACTTCGTTGAGGGATGTGCAGATGCTTTTGGGAAAAGGGGGAAAGCCGTAGCCTAAAGGCGCAGCAACCGCTCGCGCTTCCCGGTGCAATGTTTCTGCATACTCATTAAGCTCGTTGGTGGTAGAGCCGGCGACAGCCTTTTTACAGAGTGCATCCAAAATTTTAGCCGCAAGCTGGCAGGCGCGTCTTATACCCTCAATCTGCTCCGGGGTTTTAATTCTAATGCCAGACCCTTCGGAAGGATAGTGGCATTTTTTCCATTTTTTGCCACTTCCGCACCAGCACGCATCGTTTCTACCAATCATGTAATTTGACGCGGTTTAGCCGATTCCCCGTAGACGCCATCTTTATAGCGCTTTGCCATCTCATCGAGAGATACAATTGGCACTTTGGCGGCGTGCCCAGCTTGGCCAAACTCACGCATGCGAGCTTCTGCTACCTGCTGCATAGCAAGACGTGCCGGCTTAAGATAGTCTCTCGGGTCAAAATCACTTGGATTTTCGCTAAAATATTTGCGAATTGCGCCTGTCATTGCAAGGCGGCTGTCAGTGTCTACATTAATCTTGGCAACACCTGCCTGGATGCCCTTTTGTATAGCAGGAACAGGCACGCCATAGGTCTCGCGCATCTTGCCGCCATACTTGTTGATGATCTCCAAAAGCTCTTGAGGAACAGAGCTTGAGCCATGCATCACAATATGAGTGTTGGGAATTTTTTCATGAATTTCTAAAATACGGTCGATCACTAGCACATCGCCTGTAGGCTTTTTAGTAAACTTGTAGGCACCGTGCGATGTGCCGATAGCTACTGCTAGAGCATCTACACCTGTACGCTTTACAAAGTCTACTGCCTGGTCAGGGTCTGTCAACAGCTGATCGAGCGACAGCTTGCCAGTAGCTCCATGGCCATCTTCTAGCTCACCTGCTCCCATATGCTCTAAAGAGCCAAGAACGCCAAGTTCACCCTCCACAGACACTCCAAGAGTGTGGGCAATGTCTACCACGTAGCGCGTTACTGCCACATTATACTCATAGCTCGATGGGGTTTTGCCGTCGTCCATAAGCGAGCCATCCATCATAACGCTCGTAAAGCCCTGTTTTATGGCGCTGATGCAGGTTTCGGGGCTATTGCCATGGTCTTGGTGCATGACGATAGGGATTTCAGGGTAGAGCTCTTCAGCTGCCAGCATAAGGTGGCGAAGAAAGGAGTCATTTGTATACTTACGCGCCCCACGGCTTGCCTGAATAATAACAGGACTCTTTGTGGCGCGGGCAGCCTCCATAACGGCCTGAATCTGTTCCATGTTGTTAACATTCAAGGCGCAACAGCCAAATTTGTTCTGAGCGGCATAGTCAAGCAGAGTTCTAAGGGCAATAAACGGCATAATATTCTCCTAAAATCTACACTCTTAGATACCCGTTTTGTCCCTAACAATCAATTAAATAAATTTGTTTTTCGCGAGAACTCTTTGCAAATATATCGATATATGATATATTGACATAAAAAGAGCGAATAATGATCCAATCGTTTGCGAACCGGGGAACCGAAGACATTTATCATGGAAATAATTCCAAGCAGGCAAGAAGCGTTTTGCCTACTAATCTCTTCGCGCAAGCCAGGCGTAAGTTGGATATGATTAATGCCGCTGAAGACATAAAAGACTTGCGTGAACCACCAGGGAATCGCCTCGAAGAACTAAGAGGCAACTTAGAAGGCATGCACAGCATCCGAATAAATGAACAATGGAGAATAATTTTCTATTGGTCAACTAAAGGTGCCGAAGTGGTAGAAATAGTAGATTATCATAAATGAGGAAACCAGATGTTACCCAAAAATAGACCGCCAACACATCCAGGGGAAATATTACTTGAAGAATTTCTACTCCCACTAGGTATTTCTCAAGAACAGTTGGCAAAGCATTTAGGTGGAAGCTGGACACAGCCAAAGATTAGCGCTATCATAAACCAAAAGCGAAGTATAACTGAAGCTATTGCTTTAGACTTTGCAGATGTGTTTGGAACAACACCTCAATTCTGGCTAAATCTACAGGTCAATTACGATCTTTGGTATGCACTTCAAGAGCACAAGAAAATCCGTCGATTTCCTCGCCAAGAGGCAGCTTAAGACTTTCGAGCCTCTTGCAAAACTAGAGCCCACGGCAAAAACGCCCTTTTGAGCGATTTCCCTCCCGGCCCCCTCGCCCTACTCGACTTGAGTATGTTGCTCGGGGGCCGGCTTCAGCCGCTAAAGCGGCGAGCAAACTAGCTCAAAATCATCGTTTTTTCCGAGGCCTCTAGTTTTGCAAATGGCTCTTTCCCTTTTCGCCCTTCTCACCCTTTTCTTTTCGGGAGTCTTTGTCTTTTTTGGCTTTGCCTGTTTTATCAGGCGTGTCAATCTCGAAGGGTTTTTTAGGGGGTGGTCCATGAGGGGCATTCGCAATAGATGGCTGGTATATATAAATTGCCTCATCATGGCCAAATTTGACTGGGTCCATAACTACCTCACTTTCTGAGGTTGTGATAAAAAGGAAGTTACGCTAACAAAAACACCCTTTTTCGCCCATTTGCCCCCCTGTCCCCTCGCCCTACTCGTTTGAGTATGTGCTCGGGAACAGGGCTTCGGCCGCTAACGCGGCTGGCAACTGGTCGTAAAATCATTGTTTTTTTCAGCATACTTTCAATTTATCACAACCTCTCTAGTACTTATTATAGCATATTTTACCCCTAACAATTAAACAAATTTGTATAATGAGTGTAGAGAGGTATCTTATGAACAAACTATGGCTAAACCTAGGAAAAAGCTACATAAAGATAGGGGAGTACCAAGCCGCTATCGAGGCCTCTGCCCGCGGCATGAAAGAAGAGCCCAAACAACCCGATTACTATCTCTTATGCGCAAGGGCCTATATGAAGCTCGAGGACTTTGAACAGGCAGAAAATAGCTGCGACATTGGTATACAGTACGCCCAGGCACATATAGGTGAGGCATGGGCAAAAAAGCTACGGAAAGAGCTCATGGCAGAAAAAAGCCATATTGAAAATGAATACCAAAAGTCTAAATATGGAACCTTTTCAAGTTAAGATATGTTCAAGTTAAGATATGATGTATTGAGGTATGATGGAAAATGAACAGTATGAATACACAAATAGACTGATCAACGAAAAGTCTCCATACCTGCTGCAGCACGCCCATAACCCCGTAAACTGGTATCCATGGGGAATAGAGGCCTTTGATGCCGCACGCATAAGCCAAAAACCTATTTTTCTCTCTATCGGCTACGCAACATGCCACTGGTGCCATGTTATGGAACAGGAGTCGTTTGAAGATCCGGAAGTGGCAAAAGCGCTTAACGACGCATTCATCTGCATAAAAGTTGATCGCGAAGAACGACCTGAAATAGACAGTCTCTACATGGAGTTTGCCCAGACGATGATTGTTGGCTCTGCCGGCTGGCCACTTAACGTCATTCTTACACCAGAACTTAAGCCATTTTTTGCCGCAACATATCTTCCAAAAGATAGCTCTCGAGGCCTTGTCGGCGTTCTTGAACTTACTGAAAAAATCACAGAACTCTGGACAGGTGATGAGCAGGAGCGCATACTTTCTCAAGCAGACAGAATCGTCGACATCCTCAAATCTCATGTGCACGTTCATGGTAGTGAGCTTCCATCACAGGCTCCTATTGCACAGACTGCCGATGTACTTTTTCATATCGCAGACCCTATTTGGGGAGGCATGCGAGGCGCCCCCAAATTTCCACTCGGATATCAGGCGAATTTTCTTTTGCGCTTCTATCAGCGCTCGCAAGATTCGCGAGCAATATTTCTAGTAGAAAAAACACTCGAGATGATGCATCGCGGAGGCATTAACGACCATCTTGGCGGCGGCTTTCACCGTTATAGTGTAGATGAACATTGGCATGTGCCCCATTTTGAAAAGATGCTCTACGACAACGCCATTCTTGCCTATGGATATCTTGAAGCATGGAAAGTGACCCATAGACCAGTATATAGAGACACCTGCCAAGAGATTTTAGACTATGTCGCACGCGACATGCAAGGGCCTGAAGGCGGCTTTTATTCTGCCCAAGATGCCGACAGCGGCGGTGTTGAAGGGCTGTTTTATAGCTGGACACGCGATGAGGTAGTAGGTCTATTAGGTGAAATTGACGGCAGCCTCTTTTGTGATTTTTACGGGGTCTATGATAATGGCATTTTAGATGGCAGAAGTGTAATCCATATGATCTCATCGCTTGATGAATTTTGCCAAAACCGCGGTCTTGATCTTGAAGCAACACGATACAGCCTTAATAGAAGTAAACAGAAGCTCTTTGTGGAGCGCGAAAGACGGTTAAAACCACTTCGGGATGATAAGGTGATCACATCTTGGAATGGCTTGATGATTCATGCATTTATTGAAGCAGCCGTCGCTCTGCATAGACAAGACTATAGAGACTGTGCGGTGAAGGCTGCAAGGTTTATTAAGAAGAATCTCTACGAAAATGATCAGCTCATGCGCCGCTTTAGAGAGGGCGACGCGCGCTTTAGTGCAAGCCTTGATGACTATGCCTTTCTTATTCGCGCGCTTCTTTCGCTTTTTGAAGCAGGGGAGGGTGTAGAGTGGCTCCAATGGGCAATAACCCTTACAGACCAGGTAGAAGAGCTTTTTAAAGCAGAAGCTGGGGCCTTTTATCAAGCTGCAGCTGATAGTGAATTTTTGGTCGTAAGAAAAACGCACTTTTCTGACGGAGCTGAGCCCTCCGGAAACGCCGTACACGCCGAAAACCTTCTGAGGCTCTATCAAATCACCGGCAATGCACGCTTTAGAGATGAAGCCGAAGACATCTTTAAAGCGGTAAAGCGCTTTATGGATAGCTACCCTCTTGGCTACTGCTATCATCTGATTGGCCTTGAGCGATATTACGACAAAAAAAAGCAATCGGTTGTTATCGCACTCAATAAGAACCGCGATCTAGAAGCGGAGATCAAAAATGCGCTTCGCACAAAACATTCACCCCATCATGTTATTGTCTGGTGCGTACCAGGCGATAAGGGCGAGCATGTCAAACCCACCCAAGATGACCAAACCACGCTCTATCTTTGCCACGAGGGTGCCTGCCAGGCGCCCCTCACCAACAAAGAAGAGATCCTAAAAGCATTACAACAGCTCTAATTTCTCTCTTGATCTCGAGGGCCTCTTGCAAAACGCACCCCTTGCCCTTGCCCCTGCCCTTGCCCTTGCCCGAATTATTTTAATTTTAGTTCTACTAGGGCCACTTTTAGGGGCGCTATAATGTCGCCCTCAAGAGAGCATTCGTGGAATAATGTAAATTATGGGGCAAGGGCACGGGCAAGGGCAGGGGCAAGGGATGAGTTTTACAATAGGCTTATAAGATTAAGATGGTTTGCTTGACAGAAGCGACTGTTGTGACTAGCATTGTGCCCCAATTTGGAGACGATGATGAAATTTGTGGCGCTTTTTGTGGCAATTTGTAACGTATGTATAGCGAATGTAGAACCTTACGACAAGGACTACTACAACGACGACAGGGTAGCATCCATGATCACCGTTATCACCGCTACAAGCCCTGTGCTTTCAATACCAAACACCACCCACATCTATCCCTCCCAGGTAAGTCTCTACCGCATTCCGGCACTTGCCAAGGCTAAAAAGATTATCGTTTTTGATGCCATCTCTCCTGGAAACGAACATCTCGAAATGGCCTATCGCCAATACAAATCCAACATACAAAACCTCACAGAAACCGATTACTATTTTGCTAATACAGAGCTTGTTTTCTGCGAACAGTGGGGACACCTCTCTGGCGCTATTGAAGAGGCTATGAAGCATGTTACAACCCCTTATGTCTTTATGCACCAGCATGACCTTGTGCTTGAAAAGTGCTTTGACCTTAACGGCATTATCGCAACGATGGAAGATAACCCTGCCATAAAGTATGTACACTTCTGGGGCAAAAAGAATAAGTCATCCAAGTGGTGGAATCGCTACGTAGATAACAAGATTGAAGGAGTGCACCATGTGCCCTTAACGCGTTCATTTGGCTGGTCAGATCAATGCCATGTAGCCTCGAAGGACTACTACACCAACTTTGTACTGCCTGAATGTGACCACTGCTTTATGGAAACAGCCATGCAAGAAAAATTTGCACAGGGTATTGAAGAACAAGGAAAAAAGGTACACAGCCTCTTTGGCACCTATCTTTATGGCCCGCTCAAAGATGGCTACTACATCAAACACACCGACGGCCGCAACAAACCTTAGGGTCTGGAATAGTGAACCATAAGTTGTGATTCGGCAAGGATGTGGCCTTTCATCGCTTGAAGGACATCCTGTTTTGTTGCCTGAGATGCAAGCTCTAAGCTAGTATCAAGGGCATAGAGCCTAATGAAATAGCGGTGAGATGAGCCTTTAGGCGGTGACGGCCCATTATAGCCAACTTTACCCCAGCTATTAAGCCCCTGCACGGCACCATTGGGCAATTTTTCGCGATTAAAGAGCGCCTCATGAAGCGTCTGTGTATCTAGAGGAAGGTTAAAGAGTACCCAGTGATCCCACGTTCCAACTGGCGCATCAGGATCGTCCATAATAAGCGCAAAAGTCTTGGTACCCTTTGGCGCCCCAGACCAGATAAGGGGAGGTGAATGATCGGCACCATCTGCAGTGTAGCGTATGGGCATTGTGTCGCCATTTGCAAATGCTGAACTTTCAAGCTCGAGTGCCATAAGTGCTCCTGAATAAAAGAGTAAACCAATTAAGAAACAACGCATGTAATGCCCATAAAGAGTGGAAATTCTTTTCGCGCACGGTTTTCCCATCGGGCAGCTTTGCCTTCGCTTACCTTATCTGAGCACCATTCTTCAACCCCTTGCACCAAAAAGCCGCTATTTTTCAAAAAGCCAAAGATAGCCGATAGGGGATGGTGAAAGGAGTATGTGGTCTCAGATGTTTCCTGGCCCGGATTCGTAAAGATCGGAATTTTTTGTGGACTCATGTAGCTATTTACTCGGCGATACTGCAGCTTTGCCGCTTCGTCAAAGCCCCATGAGGACTGTCTTGGTATGCGAAAACATGGGTGGTTAAGCACAAGCACAAGCTTTGCATTTGGTGCAAGATAGGGTTTTATGTTGGCAAGCACCTTGTCTGGCTCTGCCATATTTTGCAGTGCCAAAATGCAGCAGGCATGTGTAAAAAGGCGATGTGATGGCAGCACGAGGGGTTTTGTCAGATCAGCAAATTGAAAGCTTCTTCCTTTATGCCTCGCCTTTGCTTTTGCAAGAAGCGACTTTGCTGCATCGAGGCCAAGATAGCCAACATCTTTTGGAATGCGACCCGCAAGCACGCCTTGACCACATCCAAGATCAAGTAAGGATGCACCAGACTGCATATCGAGCAGCTTCATTACATGCGGTAATATTATCTGCTGGTGATAGTAGCTACCTTGATCGCCGACAATGCTGTCATACCATTGTCCAACTTTTTGCCACGAGGTGTCCTTGTTATTTTGCCTTGTGGAGTCCTGTTTTTGTCTTGAAGGATCCCTGTTCTGTCTTGAAGAGTCTTTGTCATTTTTCATAGCTTTAAATTGTAGCAGACCTTTAATAAAAAGGATAAGCGTTAACCTAAAAAACTTTCGGGCACGGGCACGGGCAAGGGCAAGGGCACGGGCAAGGGCACGGGCACGAACTGTTTTTAAGGTCTGTTGTTTTTTAACAAGGATTACTATAAACTGGTACACCTATGAGCGACTACACACCTATCTCCAAAGATTTAAAGGAAATTCTGGATAATCAGGATTTCGAAAAACTTGAAGAGTATACAGACCAGCAGTCGTGGAGCAACATGACTCATGAGGAACGAAAACTTCTTGCAAGACTTTTTATTATGTCAGCAGAAAATGACCTCAAAAGTGGAACCTCGATTGGAAACGTAAAGAATTTATTTACTGCTGCCTCAACCCTCGCACCAGAAGATTCTTTTATCTGGTTTAAGCGTGGTTTAATCTTTGGATCGCAAAATATTCCAGACCTTCTTGAAGAAAGTTCTATATGCCTTGAGAAGGCAGTTCAACTTGATGGAAAGTCATTTGATGCCATTTTTGCCTGGGCAAATGTACTCGTTCGTCGCGGCATCGCTACACAAGATCCAAGCTTCTTTACCGCCGCCGAAGAGCGCTACCGCAAAGCAGAGCAGCTTTTAAAACATCCCGAAGAACATCTCGATTTTTACTGGTATTTTGGTCTTTCCTGCTTTTTGATGGGACGACACTCAGGTGAGGCCGGAGATACCCATAGAGCCATTGGCTACTACAGAAAAGCAAAAGAATTGGGCCTCAAACGCGAACATTTTTATAATGACTTTGCCAATGCACTCGTAGAACTTTCTTTACTTATCAACAACAACGACCTACTCTACGAAGCCATTGAGCTCTATCTCTACTCACTTGATAACGCCGATAAAACCAAAACTGAACCGCACGATACCGCCGTTCGCTACTGCAATCTTGGCGCGTGCTATCAATACCTTTTTGAAGTGCATCACGAAGAGACCTTCTTCAACCAGGCCGAAGAGTGCTTTATGCAAGCCTGTGAGCTTCATCCAGACTTTGGCAATGCTTGGGCCTTCTGGGGCTACATGCTGCTCTATGCTGCAAAACTGTGGCAGGATGTAGGCTATCTTGAAAGCTGCCTTGAAAAACTTGGCCGCCTCTCTGATTTTGCAGATGACAAACCACTCCTTTTATCCCGCATGGCAGAAGCCTTTGCCCTCTACGGCAGTAATGAAGAAGAGTTAAAATTTTTAACTGATGCTCAAGAGATTGCAGAAGCTGCAACACTTGAGGGTCCTGAAGTGCCCTACACATGGGCTGCTCTTGCCCTTGCAAACCTTGAACTTGGCCGCTACTTTGGCGAAGAAAGCTACTTTGACCTTGCTGTAGAGCACGCTGAGAAGGCTATTTCGCTTAACGAAAAAATCGGCATGTCGTGGCATGTGCTTGGTGTTGCTAAATTTGCTCTTTGCGAATATGGAAACGACCTCAAAACCATCCATGAAGCATGTGCTGCTTTTCTTAACGCATCCAAAACCCATGTAGGCCGCTTTGGCTATATGTGGAATGATTGGGGCATAGCACTTTTAAACCTTGCCGACATCACTCGTGAAAAAAAGCATGTGCAAGAAGCTATCGAAAAGTTTGAGCAGGCAATTCTTCTTCACGAGCAGGTAAATCCTATCTGGCTTGTAAACTACGGAAGCGCACTTGACTTTTGGGGTGACATCTCCGATGACGAAAGCTATTATGAAAAAGCTGTAGAGGTGCTTCAGCATGCGCTTCAGCTTGATCCAACATGCACTCAGGCACGCTATCACTTAGCGCTTGCACTTTTGCACCAGGGTGAGCTTGCAAACGATCCCAAGCTGCTTGAAATGGGCATCAACGAGTTTCAGCTTGTCCTACAAGAAGATGTAGAAGATGATACGGCGTGGTCAGATCTTGGCATGGCGTATATGAACCTTGCCGACCTTATGCAAGATCCCAAAGAAAAAGAGGCTCGTCGTAGCACCCTTGATCAGGCGGAGCATAACTTCCTTCAGGCAATAGGCCTTGGCAACCAGCTTGTCTACTACAACCTGGCATGCCTCTATTCGCTACAAGAAAATGCCCCTGAGGCGTATCACTTTCTTGTAAAGGCATACGAAAATCAGGCTCTGCCGCCTATAAGCGACGTGCTTGAAGATCGCTGGCTTGAGCACTTGCGCTCTACTAATCACTTTCAACAATTTGTGAAAACTCTTCAACACTCAGATCGGCAGACTGATGAGTATCACGAATCGCCGTAAAGTCGATTTTTCTTCTTGCGGTTGTAACAGGTTTTGCAACAGCCTCTGAGCTGCAGCCTGGATAGGAAATGCCTTGCGATTTCAGTTCACAATAAGCATCAATTTGATGGTAAAAGCCCTGGACGGCTTCGTGACTGTTATGTGCAAAAATGCCCGCCTGCACAACATGCTCTTCCAATGGCGCGCGCCCTTTTCCTAAAACAGCTCTACCAATAGCCGCTTTTGAGACCTGTGCAGGATTCTCAGTAGTGGCTGTAAGCATGATGTTATTTACCATCATCGCACGGTCAACACCAGCACGACAGATACGCATAGAAACAACCATGGCATCATTATCTTGTTCCATACTTCGTGCAGCACATTGCGCTTCACGGTGACGAATAATACCTGTTCTCACAAGATGACAAAAGCGATCTACTCTTCCTGCTGCGGCATCGAATGCATCTTCGACAATCCAATCGAGATCCTGAAGTTTTAAATAGGCCAAATCTCGCTTCACTTGTTCTTTTACAGTATCATCGAGAGTTTCGGCCTTAATCTTATTGGGCAATAGGGTAATAGCGTCCACGGAGTGTGGATAGCGCATGTTAAGCCAATCCCAAACATCTTTCGTCTCAGGCTCGAAATTTGTATACACCAGATTGATGACGTGAGGAAAAAGAAGAGTCTCATCTGGTGCCACGTTTCTATTTTCTATTGCCTGCAAGAGTGCTAAAAATTCAGGCTGTATACTCGCCCCAGATACAGGTGATGCACCGATAACAACACGCACAGTACAGTTACTCTCTTTTTGACCAGTAAAACGCTCATCATAGAGCACTCCAGAGAGATTACCAAGCAGGCGATGATCTTTACTCGGCTGATGAGCATAAGCCTGATGAGCTATTACATGCCAAACCTGCTCAAAAGAAACGCCAGCATTCATACAGTTATAGAAAAGCTCAGCACCATCTAAAAATCGCGAGATCTTTACGGCTATATGTTCTGATAAATAGGCTTCGGCAAATTTAGAAATGCACCAGTCATTAACCAACTTATCATCTTCAAGGATTCCGGAATTGGCTGCAGTTTCGCGCATCGAATGTAAAATATCACCCAAACTATTAATGCGATGAATCCGAGTTTTGTTATAGACCGCCTGACCAAACTGCATGTACGCAGGGAGTGTCTCTGACTTAACATACGAGCTCATAACAAGCTCATGAAGCACGCGAACGAGGGGATTTTGCTCATCACATGAAAGTAGCTGATATGCCGGATTTCTAAGGGCCACTCTCAGCATAACTAAAATGACCTTTACACGGCATGCTATGTGCTCTTCAGAGTAGTGGCGAGACTCACGAATAAAGTCGAGAAGGTTGTTGACCTGAGCATTCAGAAGGCGATAGTTTTCTTCAAATGAACCTAACGTAAGTTCAAGCGCATACTGCTCAACAAGCTTTTCGTTGTCACAATACTCGCCTAAAACAGACGCAGGATCATTTCCAGCTAAAAGAGCATTCATAACGTCTTCTACAGGCATTGTGATTGACGTTGCGATACGCGCGATGCGATTATGTAGTGCTGTTTTTAAGTCTGGAACTGTTTGATCATCGACAATACCTTCTTCTGCCACTTCGACAAGAGGCTGAAGCGACAGGCTCCACTCTAACTTTTTAGCCGTGTTTAACTGTTCATGAAGTTCAGGATCATGAACAACATGGCGATTTGCTGTTTTATGACGAACAGGGGAGTGCTCTTGTGGAGATTGAACTACTACAGGCGCTCTTGTGACATCAACTGTATCTGGACAGATAAGAGTTGCATGTGGGACAGAAAAGTCGCCTGTAGCATTCATAAAAACCTATTATTTACTCGTGCGCTTACGATCGATTTCAGAAAGAAACTTCTTTCTCATACGAATCTGCGCAGGTGTTACTTCAACAAGTTCATCATCTTGGATGTAATCCATAGCCTGTTCAAGCGTAAAGCGGCGTGGTGGTGTGAGAATAATGTTCTCATCACTACCAGAAGCTCGTACGTTTGTCAGCTGCTTTTCTTTTGTAACGTTAATGACAAGGTCATTATCGCGAGAATGTTCGCCAACAATCTGACCTTCATAGACGTCATCACCTGGAGGCACAAAGAGAACACCGCGGTCTTGCAACTGGAAGGATGCATACGGAGTGACTCTGCCTGTGCAGTTGGATATCATCACACCAAGCTTGCGACCTGCAA
Source organism: Verrucomicrobiota bacterium (assembly GCA_018239765.1). Taxonomy (GTDB): domain Bacteria; phylum Chlamydiota; class Chlamydiia; order Chlamydiales; family FEN-1388; genus SZAS-7. The sequence continues at coordinate 8,331 of JAFEGT010000021.1, read as the reverse complement.
TGGCGCCAGCGACTGGTGCATAGCTTTCAAAAATAGATGTTAAAATACCAAGACCGCGAGTCTGTGTAAGAAAGGCACTTCTGTAGCCCATAAGTCCGCGTGTCGGAATTAAAAACTGCATACGTGTGATGCCTTCTGGCGTAGTCGTAAGAGATTGCATCTCTCCTTTACGTCTTGAAAGCTCTTCGATGACACCACCAGCATACTCTTCTGGTACTTCTACTGTTGCCATTTCAAATGGTTCAAGCTTTTCGCCATTTTCTTCTTTGATAATTACGCGAGGCTTTGAAAGGCTCATCTCATAGCCTTCACGTCTCATAGCTTCTACAAGCACAGAAAGGTGAAGCTCGCCGCGGCCGGCTACAGTAACAACTTCTTGATCTTGTGAGCTAAAGTCAATTTTTAAGGAAATATTGGCTTTCTTTTCGCGCTCAAAGCGCTCTCTTAGCTTGTTCATCGTAACATGCTTGCCGCTTCTACCCACAAATGGGCTTGAGTTTACGGTAATGTCGATAGAGACTGTTGGCTCATCGAGCTGGATTGGCGGCAATGAAACGACGTTTGAAGGATCGCAGAGCGTATCGCCAATAGTAACTTCTGGAATACCGGACAAGATAACGATATCGCCGGTGTGGCCCACTTCAAGCTCATGCTTTTCAAGACCAATGTGGCCTTCGATACGTGTGATTTGGCAGCGCTTTTGCTGGCCATTTCTATCTACGTGTACAACGTATTGACCTTTTTCGATTTTACCGCAGCGGATTCTGCCACAAGCCTGACGACCTACGTAGTCATCGTAGAATATGGTGGAAGCTTGCATCAAGAATGGTTCTTTCTCTTCGCCAACAGGAGCCTCTACATGTTCAACGATCATCTGGAACAGTGGAGCCATGTCTTTACGTTCGTCGTTGATATTTTTGATAGCAAAGCCGGTTAAACCAGATGCGTAGCAGTAGTGGAAGTCTAGCTGTTCGTTTGTTGCGCCAAGTTCACTAAAGAGGTCAAAGGTAAGGTCTAGGGCTTGGTCTGGTGTTGCAAATGGTCTATCGATCTTGTTTACAACAACGATAGGCTTTAGACCCATTTTAAGTGCTTTAGAAAGCACAAAACGTGTCTGAGGCATAGGGCCTTCTTGAGCATCAACGAGAAGTAGTACTGATGTAACCATACCCAAAACTCGCTCCACTTCAGCTGAAAAGTCAGCGTGACCAGGAGTATCGATGATATTGATTTTGTAGTCATCAAAAAAGATTGAGGTATGTTTTGCAAAAATGGTGATGCCACGCTCTTTTTCTTGGTCGTAGCTATCCATCACGCGCTCGCCAACAGGCTGGTTTTTTCTAAAAATATTTGACTGCTTAAGCAAGCTGTCGAGAAGTGTGGTCTTGCCATGATCGATGTGGGCGATGATGGCTATATTTCGTATCTGTTCTTTTGATGTCATGGTAACTCGTGTTAAAGTAAAAAAATCTAAAGAAGTTTAACCCAAACGAGCAGTTGATGGCAAGTGCAAAAAGGAGACCGTGGACATTTACTTAAGTCCCTTATGTCCCGTATGAGTTTTTGGTCCTTTTTGCTCTTGCAAAAAGAGACTTGATAGAGTATGATTTTATGCCTAGCAGGGTGGTTTACTGATGAACGAGACGAATATACCCCACAATCCGGAAGCAATGCCAGAAGAGGTGCCAGCACACGCTCCGAGCTCGCCCCTGGATTCTCCCACAAGCCAAATTAACGACCTTCTTGACCAGAAGCTTGAATCTGCCTTTCATATGCAGACTTCGCAGGTTATGCTGCATGACCTTGCCAAAATTGCTATCGAACATGACCCCATCGACCTTGCCTATGCCGTAACGCGCCTGCCTACAAGCGTGCGACACGTGGTCTTTCAAAACCTGCCAAACCTCGATGCTAAAGTTATTTTTATAAGTAACGTAAGCGAAAACTCCCGCTCAGCAATTTTGCGCCAAACAAGCGACTCCGAAATTGTGCGCCTTGTCGACAATATGGCTCCAGATGATGCAGCATGGGTTTTAGAAGGAGTAACAGAGCGCCGCTGCAAACGCATTTTAGACCTTGTAGACAAGGCAAAAGCCGAGCGCATTCGAGAACTTTTGAGCCACGGGCTTGATTCTGCCGGACGTCTGATGACGAACGAGTTTTTTGCCTTTCCGATGCAGACTACCATACGCCAGGTTGCTGCCAATATCCGCGATAATCCTGGTATCGAGCTTACTCAAAGTATCTTCGTACTTAATGACGAGCAGGAACTTGTCGGCATCGTCCCATCAAGAAACCTTATTGTAAACTCAAAAGATCTGCCCATCAGACAAGTTATGGGTCCAGTTCCTCATAAAATTGGCCCAGATGCACCTCGAGATGAGGTTGTGGACCTTATGGAGCGCTATAAGCTGGCAATTTTACCTGTTGTAGATCAGGCAAATAAGCTTGTAGGGGTAGTGACAGGGGAAGATATCGTCGAAGTTATGGAAGATATTGCTGATGAAACCATCGCAAGCATTGGTGGTACAGCAGAAGACCTAGAAGAAGACGACCCAATCTGGACCCGCTTTTTACTTCGCGCTCCATGGCTTTTTGTAACGCTCTTAGCTGGCCTTGTAACCGCCTGCGGCCTTGCACATTTTCAAGAAGCTCCCTGGTTTGCTGTAGTGCCATTTTTTGTACCGCTCATCACCGGAATGTCTGGCAACGTGGGTATTCAGTGCTCCACGCTCTTTGTGAGAGGAATTGCAACAGGGGAAGTATCATCAGGACGTAAACGTGAGCTTGTGATGCGCGAAATCGGCATCGGCTCATTAATTGGCCTTATCTTTGGCCTTATGTGCGGCGTTATGGTCTATGCATTAAACCGCCTGGGAGCACACCAGGTAAGTAGCGACTCCTTTATCGTAGGCTCTATTGTAAGCTGCGGCGTCTTTGGCGCCTGTATGACAGCGACCCTACTTGGCAGCATATCGCCCCTTTTCTTTGCCCGAGTGGGGGTAGACCCTGCCGTGGCCTCAGGTCCCATCGTTACAGCCTGTAACGACGTGCTTTCGACCTTTATGTATTTCTTAGTAGCAAAACTTATGTATATGGTGGTCTACACATGACAATAGTTCATACAATTGGTGATTCAACGCTCGATAACATCGAATGGGTAAAAAATTACACAGATGATAGCGTAGAGGGACAGCTGCGCCAAAAAGGACATACCGTAGAGAGCCATGCCTATGACGGTTTTACAACAGAATCTCTCGTTAACGGCGATAGAGTAGGACGTGTATTTCGTGAAAATCCTCGCTACCTTGCAAAAAAGGGTGTTGTGGCAGGCCATCTGAAGCCTTTAGAAGAGCTCAAAGCTGCAATTGATGCAAAACCAAACGCAACCCACTACGTAGTACTCAGCGTTGGGGGCAATGATTTTCGCGAAAGGCTGGCAAATCCAGTTGCTATGCTAAGAGAAATCCCAAACATTCATAAGCGCTACCTCCAGATTGTTGATACCATTAAAGGCATGGGTAAGAACGTTCGTCCTATAATCATGCTACAGTACCGACTCGATGCAAATCCTAGACGTGACCATTATGGCATCTACAATATCCTTGGTATAGTTGGTAGATTTTTTACTGCAGCTCAGGCGGTATCGGGTGTTGCTATGATAGCAGCGCCTTTTGTAGCCGTAGCAAACGTAGTCGCGGGGGTAGCTCTTGGCGCCTTTGGCGCACTTGGCCTATGGGCAACAAGCCGAATTATCCCACTTTCCGTGGGAGCAGGCTATCTAAAAGGCCAAGATCTTGCCATGGCAACTCTTGGCGGCCTTATGGAGACCTTCTATAAGCCTATTTTAGCTAAAGCGAAGCAACAGAACATACCGATTCTTGACCTGCCCAACACCTTTAACCCCTATAAGCCACTCTATCAAGCTCAGATCGAGCCAAATGAGGCCGGCGGCGCACTCATCGCTGAGGGGATTGACCATATCATACAAAATCACGACTTTAGCGGCCCAAGCCAGCTCTATGCGAAGCCAGACGATAATGACTACAGAGCAAGCCTAAATCCTGGCTCCTCTGGCTGGAAAGTCCACTATCCACAAAAAGTCTAAGGAAGAAAGTCAACATTCCTTATGTCCCTTGGGTCCCTTTTTGTTCAAAAATAATCTATCTTATGATAGTTTCCACTTAAATAGAGGTAACTACCATGACCGGGATATTTGGGGGACTACCCAGCGACAACATCAAAGAAGTTGAAAGACTCTACAAAAGCGTCGACGACGCCCTAAAGGCAAAACCCAATACCAAAATCAGCGATCTTTTCTGTATTAAGACAAGCCAAGGTCTTGAATTTATCAACAAACACTCACTTCAAGGGCGCTGGGAAGCCTTTAAAAACCGCATCAGCATGCTCTTTGGTGGTCAAAACCGCCTCAACCTCGCAAGCAACTTAACCGAAGCCACTGAACTGCTCACAAAAGTTTCAAAGCTCGATAAAAAGTTTTTTCAGGAGCCCGAAACAGCAAAAGAGCATCTCTATGAGCTTGCGCATCAGCTGATACAGCTCCACGCGCATGCTATGGAGTCAAAATCGCTTCGAGGTAAAGACCTCAAGCCACTTTCTTCAGTAAAGTTTACTATGTTTACCGAGAAACTGCCTGTTCTCTCAGACGAGCAGAGAGATCCAATAGTTGTTGCAAAACAGCTTCGATCAGCCTTTCCAAACCTCACAGAAAAGCAGGCACTCAAAGCAGGTCAGTTTCTTAATACCTACGCAGATCGCGGTGAAATCTTCCAGCAGCTTGACCGCCTCGACGAGAAGACACCACCAAGCGTAGTTAAGCAACAACTAATGCCTCTTTTACAACAGGCCATTCTCAAAGCCATAAGCTTTTCAAGCGAAGCTGAAACCGATGCCTTCCAACAAATCTACAGCAAAATTGCTCCAGCGCAAGCTGCCGAAAGCAGCTCTGTTACCGACCGAAACATCGGCATGGTCTTTGGCGACTCATTTATAAGTGGATCAGGCCTAGAAGGTGACGTCAATAGTCGCCCCTATGCAGAGCTGATGGCAGAGTGCCTTGCACAGGAGAGCCTGCCACAAACAGAAAAAAGTAAGGCACTTCAAAAAGTGCTGAAAAATAGCATCTCGCTTAGATCTGAGTATAGTCTATCGGCAAAAGAGCTTAAAACAGAGCTCGAAAAAAAAATCGCAAGCGACGGGAGCTGCCTTATCCTTGGAGGCTGGAGCGGTCACGCCATTGTGTATGAAATCCAAAAGCAGCCCAACGGCAAATATAGCTTTAGAGTATTTAACGAAGGGGCAGGTATTGAGTATCACAGACATACTCAAGACAAATATCGCGACAAGGTTGATGGCTGTATTGCCTTTTGCGATATTCCAGAGGACATGATCTTTAAAAAGGCTTTTCTCGGTAGCCTTCAAGCACTTATTTCACTGTCGTCTACAAATGTAGGCGCCGAAAATCCTGCCGCACTTCTTGTGAACCATATCCTACCGATGCTTGGAGGAAAGCGAGAAACGGTACCACCAGAAGTACAAAGTCAAGTTTCACCGCAGCGATCGGGTACTTGCACCTACAAATCACTTCTTGCCTGGCTTGCAAATAGCATGAGTCAGCAGGAATATAAACTTGCTAAGATAGAGCTCAAGCTCTACATGCTCGAGAGCTACCTACCAACCATGCAGAAGCTTGCAAAAACGGCCATCAAGACAGAATGCGATTATAACGATCTGAGAAGAACCTACTCAATCATCAGCCGCTCTATTGAGAAATTTTCTACAAGTCTTGAAAACCTTAAACTTGTTCTTCCTAGCGATAAAATAGCTCAAGCTCAAGACAGCATCTTACGTTATAAAAGAGAACTTCCACTTTTTGAAGCACAGATACTTGCCTATGAAAAATCGATAAATAAAAAAAGTGAGCTCGCAACAACGTCTCAGGGCCCAGCACGCTTCGCTGTTTCGAATACTGCACAATATCAGCCATCAGACAGAGCGCAAGGTGTTGCTGCCTCTCATCTACTTTCGCTCGCAGCGACTAATCTTATAACAGCAATCGATCATACGAGCCCAGAAGAAATAGTGGCTCGTATTGCAAATCTAGAAAATATTCCTCCGGAAGAATATACCTACATACTCGATCTACTACTAAAGAAGGTGGGTTCGGTTACTGAATGGCAAAACATTCACTTTCGCGAGCCTGAACAAGCTTTTGCAAACGTAAAAAAAATCGCCAATTATCTTGCAAAGGGGATAAGTAAACACTCCGCTGCAGCAGACTATGCACGATATTTCACCTTTACCCTAGCTCTTGAAACCGCCTATAATCAAAGTGGGTTCAAGCCTAGCCTCGGTGCGAGCATACTCGATCCAACTGCCATTCATACCCTTACGTCGCTCCAGTGTTCCGATCCATTTTGGGTAAAGAAGATTCAAGAGCTCTTTTTAACGAGTCTTAAGTCAAGCAGGCTCACATATGCCACTTACACCAATGCCAGCTCAAAACTTGAGCTAGGTCAAAAAATTACAGACGCCATTATCAGCTGGTATATCGATCCCCAAAATGCAGCCTTTAAAGATAAAATTCAAGTGAGCGTGCGGGCTGATCGTGAAACACAAAAAAGAGAAATAGCAAAACTGATCCGAGAGCAAGAAGAGCGACTTGCTCATGCGAAAGCCGAAGTTATCCGTCTTAATAGAACAATTGCCGAATTTGAATCTTTAAAACAGACTCCTGAAATAGTCATAGAGCTCATCACACTTAGAAATGATAAAAATGCATACACTTCGATTATCGACACACACGACGCCATTATTGCAAACATACCAAAACTGGTTCGAGAAGATAAAAGGTACTGGCCATGGGGATTTCTTGAACCATCCGATGTCGACCCATATCTTGTGAAGGACCGTCAATTTATCGCCTCATTTCTCTTTGCCAAACAGGGATTTTTTTACGATAAAGGTTTTCAAACTGATGATCTTATACCAGCACATTTTCGTTCACTCTTAGCAGCCTGCGCGATCAATCTCAATATATTCCAAAAAGAGTCAACCTCAACTTCACTTCCAGAACATCCAAACAGATTTATGGTTGGCACAGAGTCTTTTCCTGACGTTATTCGATTCAAAAACGATCTCGATGCAAGTTTTTCCCCTATCACACAGAATAAAGATAGATACGAATCCTCTATCCGAAATACATCATTACAGATTATCTGGGGCGAGTTTGAAAAAAAACGATTTGTCCGGATGGATGAGACAAATATCCCTGAGCGGATTGATAGAATTCATAAAAATGGTTTGCTTTATCAAAAAGAGATTGAATATGATGAACTCACCGAACTCTTTTCGATTGCTGCATCGCCCGACATTCAGATCGATTCATTGATCAGCTATATGTCAGAAAATCAGGATAAATTTGCTGACAACGACTGGGTAAATATTTTTCATGGCCTTCTCTTTGACAGAAACTACCTGCAACAAGCCTTTGAAAACCCCGAAAAAAAGCAATTTCTTGCGACAAGAATGCGAGAATTTTTTAACCCTCTTATTGAAAATGCTGTACAGCTCGAAGACTTTGCAACAGCTGCCAATGCCATCTGGTTTGCTAAAAGCGCACAAAATTTTCTGGGCGAGCCTTCGATCATTACTTGCGAAACTATCGTCAAGGTTTTTGAACAGGGGATAGCTCCAAAGTTTGTTGCTTCAAGACCAGTACTGCTTGAAACAATACTCGCATGTTGTAAAGATCAATTCTTGCAGCCTGCAACAACGGAAGCTGAACAGAAGCTTCTTGCTTTTGGCGCCGTTGCAAACCTCTTTTCGCTCTCAAACCCAACAGGGACATCGAGTAGCTGCATCCCACGCATGCAAGAGGCACGAAACGCTGCCTTTGGGCTACGCACTGCCATATCAACAGGAAATAGCGATGATATTTACAATGCATTTACGAGATATGGAGCTCCTTTTATAGCAAAAATGCAGCCTCAGCTTAAAGATGCAAGCCTCCTTCAGCAATCTGATGATACTTTTACACTACGAAACAGCCAAACCGGCGCAAGCTATGGCAAAATTGCCCTTTCATCTGGCACCTACGTTCCTGAAGACAAATCTCAGCTTCATATCTATGACAAAGAGCTTTCGCAAGAGATCATTCAGCTCCTTAAAACAGAGGATGTAGGACTTGAAGAGGTTCAAAATTACCGCTGCTTTATCGAAGGGGGTACTGTTCATATCCGGGACCCAAAAACCGGCACTGAACTACGAATACTCAAAAAAGACAAGCAGATCTACATAGCTACAGAAATC
>JAFEGT010000020.1 GCA_018239765.1 Verrucomicrobiota bacterium | reverse complement strand
CGGGCACGATTATCTTTTTGTTAGCGCTTATTTACAATTTATTCTATATGAAGGGTATCCGGCCTATGGGCTTCTTAAGTAGGAGTGCATATGAATATTCTTGTAGATCCAGATTTTACCATGTCAGGTGAAATTTTCCCTTTTGAGCAAAGTGTAGTTGATGATACAAAAGATCTTGTTGAGCTGATGTTTGGCTTAGCGGAAGAAACGCAAAAACCAAATAAATCAAAAAACAAGTAAACCAGAAACGAAATGAGATTCGAATGAAAAAATTAGTATTGACGCTTCTGTCCTCTCTTTTGCTGTTAGCAGCAAGTCCTGCAGATTTGCAGGCAAAGCAAGATCCTATTGTCGGTGTGTGGTTGCAAAACCAGACATTTGTGGGCGATCCAAGCCTTGTGCTAGCCTCACAGGCTATATTTGCAGCGGATGGCACCAATTTCAGAAACCTTGATGTGGATCTTCAAAGAGTATTGGGTCCCCCATCCTTTCCAGAAGGCACCGTTTTTTCAATCAGCGATGACTATTCACGCTGGAAAAAGGTTGGTAAAGGCCATTATAGATGCTTGGGAACTCAAATCGCTCTCGTTAAAGGCGAAGATGGCAATTTTACTCCACTTGCGCGTGCAAAGTGCGAAATTGACATCAGAATCTGCGGCGATAGTATGACTGGGACAGAAACTTTGAGCTTCTATGACTATTATGATTTAACACTCACAATACCTTTTGAAGCCCTTCCAACACTTCAATTTACCATCGAAGGTAAAAAGTTATAACCATAAGGCACTCTTGGAAGCAAGAGTGCCTCTCGAGTTTGGACATTTCGATTGGCCGTAGGCCTCTGGAGTGTCGGTGCAGCTATGCACCGCTCTCATTTTATGGGTGCTTTATCGGTGAATGAGTTTGATACACTTTAGCTAGAGGCTTTTCTAAAAGTGAGAGCGGTGCATGCTGCACCGACACTCCAAAGAGCTTTGCTCACCGGTTAAACGCTCATTCGCCAAATGTCCAAACTCGACGGCACTCTTGGAAACTAGAGTGCCGAATCTAGGTTTAATAACTATCTGCGGCCGTCGCTTCTGATTGTTTCGTCGGCTTGTCTTTCTACTTGCTGAAGATCTGCTTTTTCTTCTTGATTTTCAAGCTGCTGCTCACGCTGGGTATTACCCTCATCTGCAGCCCTGTCAACACCATTTTCTATACGGTTATCATAGCGAGCCCCGCCCATGGCAACTTGATCTTTTTTTTGTTTGCATACTGGGCAGTTTGGACTTTTATCGCACTTAGGTGCAGTATCTGCAGCTAATGGTAGCGAAAACAACATAAGAACGAGTAGAGATTTCATATAATCCACCTTTTTTATTTTCCTTTTACCGCATCAATCTATTAATGTGGCTAAAATTTTTCAGGAGGAGCAACTTTTTGGCTGTAGCTGTCGATTGTTTTTCCGGTTATGTCGGTGGCGGTAAAGGTTCGATTCTCATTGGTAAGTTCCACTAAAAGAAACTGACGGGCTGATTCTGTTTTGGCAAGGTACGATGTGCGCCACGCTTTTTTGGGTGGACGCGGCTTTACACCCCAAGAACCATCGCCAAAGTAGACAACACCGTCGGGATGTTCTTCATCTTTTACAAGAGGGTGTGTTCGTTTATAGGCATGTTCGTGGTTTTCAAAGACCGCCTGAACGCTGTAGCGCTCAAAAAGCGGCACCCAGTGCTTACGTATTGCGCAGCTTTCGCGTATTCTGAAGTAGCGTACAGATGGATAAGCAGGTACATGGTAGACCGCAAAGCGGTGGGGGTAGCTGTAGGCTGTGCGTAGTGATTGCTGCAGCCACGTTGTCTGCTCGCCAGCAATAGGATGTGTGTGGTTAGAGTCGAGTATTGTAAGTGCGAGGTATTTACCAAAAAGAAGCTGCTTGTAGCTGTTTGGTCCAAAAAAGCTGTAGTAAAACTTGGCCTGATCTGGCGTTTGATTGTAGTAGCCCTTTACTTCGTGATTGCCGATGGCAGTAAGTATAGGGATCATATTGCCGTCGCTATCCTTCATGCACCTAGTCCAGCTTTGCAAAAAGGTAAACCAGCGGTCAAACTTATCATCGCCCGATCGCTTGGTGTGCACACTATAGGCAATATCGCCGCCAAGGAGAATAAAGCGAGGGCTATAAGACGCAATCTTTTTACACATCTCCTCAAAGGGCTCTACAGTGTCATGATAGGCATCGCCGCCTGAGGCAAAACGCACAGGTTTTGTAAGGGTGGCGGGCATCGTACGAAAGAGGTGAGTTTCGGTTTCTCCTGGAAGGCGAAACTGGTAGCTTGTATCAGGCTCTAGAGCTGTAGCTTCTACAGTGTGTAGAAAGTGGGGCGCATCGTAGGGCAGTGCCTTGTGAGTTCCTGCAACCTTCTTCCAACTCTCTTCTTGCGGCTTTTTTATTTCGATTTCATCGCTTGTAGTTTTAAGATCGGTCAACCATCGAATCGTCATGGTGGTTGTGGGATCATTTTGCCAGCTGAGGTAGCACACCTCAGCTGCATTAAGGATCGAACCAAGAGGGGGCGAAACAAACAGGGCAAGAAAGATTAAATAGCGCATGCCACCTTTTCGAGTAATTTTGTGTTACGCGTAATGTAGGCGCGCATCTCTTCGTTTGAAAGTTCTTTTTGACCAAGTGCCGCAAGATCATAGAGCTCTCGCACCATCATGGAGGCAAGTTCATTGTCTTTCATCTTCTGGATGGCCTGTACAAGCGGACTATTTGTGTTAACAACAAATGTCTTCTTTACAGGAGCGGAAGCCATCTTTTCTTTCGAAATGCGTGCCAGGTAGTCTCGTAGGCGTCGTTCTTCTTCGCCAATTACGATAATACCTGCAGTCTCCTGTGTGGTAAGATTCTTTGCTTCTACTTCAACGCCATCAAGCGCTAGGCTTTTCTTTACAAAGTCTACAAGGGCACTGTTGTCTCCGCTTGTGCTATCGACAAGCCCTTCTTGGAGGTTAGAATCGATGCGCTTAAAGCGAATAGAGCTTGAATGCTCAAGCTTTGACATAATGGCTGCATCGATCGGCATTTTGGCGATTAATACATCAATGTTTTTCTGTTCATAAAGCTCAACAAGAGGGGAGCCAAGCTGCTCTTCTGTTACGTAATAGTGTGTGGCGCTCGCATCTGGTGTTACATGACTTGATTTTGTTGTCTTCCAGACAAGAAGCTCCTTTGCCTTCTGGGCAAATTTATCATCATGCAGCATGCCATACTTTACGATGAACTCGCAGTCGCCCCACACCTTATAAAAGCGCTCAAGGTCGCTCTTTTTCAGGGTGTCGAGCGCATCCAGCACCTTTTTGGCGATATGGCTGCTAAGAGCTTTTACCGTTTTATCGACTTGAAGATAGCTTCTAGATACGTTTAGTGGAATATCGGGGCTATCGATTACACCATTTAAGATGGTGAGGTATTCTGGCAAAACGTCTCTACAGTCATCTGAGACAAAGACTCGGTTAGAGTAGAGCTTGATTTTATTTTTGTTGGGATCAAAGTTGTCGTGTACTCGTGGGAAGTATAAAATGCCCTTCACATGGAATGGATAGTCTACATTGAGGTGTATCCAGAAAAGTGGCGCCTCTTCAAATGGATAGAGCGCTTGGTAAAAGTCGATATACTCCTGATCGCTGCAGCTAGCGGGCGCTTTTAGCCAAAGAGGCTCTTTTTCATTGATGAGCGTGTCATTTACATAGATCGGGTAGGGTAAGAAAAGGCAGAATCTGCGTACAGTATCAAGAAGGTGCTCTTCGTCTAAAAATTCTTCATGTTCGCTTGTTACGTGCAGGATAACGTCGGTGCCAACATTTTGGCGATCGCTTGGGATAATTTCATATTCAGATGAACCGTCGCAGCTCCAGAGTATGCTTGCAGCATCTGCTTTATATGATTTACTCTTTACTTCGACTGTGCCTGCAACCATGTAGGCAGAATAAAAGCCAAGACCAAAGTGACCAATAAAGGCATCATTCGTCTGATAGGCTTTTATAAACTCTTCAGCGCCAGAAAAGGCGATCTGGGCAAGATACTTTTCGGCTTCGTCGGCATCAAGACCAATACCAGTATCAGAAAAGGTGACTGTTTTGGCCTCTTTATCAATGCGGACGTCAACACGATGGGTGACACTTGCACTGTTATCAACAATGGTGCGTTTTACGATGGCATCGCAGGCGTTTGAGATAAGTTCACGAACAAAAATCTCCTTTTCGGAGTAGAGCCATTTTTTGATGATAGGTAAAATATTTTGGCTGTGGATTTGCAGTTGGCCTTTAGTCATAATCTCTTGTATAATTTAATGTTACAGAGCCACTTGTAAAACCAGAGCTCACGGCAAAAACGCCCTTTTGAGCAATTTTGCTCCCGGTCCCCTCGCCCTACTCGACTTGAGTATGCTGCTCGGGGGCCGGCTGCTGCCGCCAAAGCGGCGAGCAAACTAGCTCAAAATCATCGTTTTTTCCGAGACCTCTTGTTTTACAAGAGTCTCTTTGGCAAAATTATACGCACTCTAACTATCCAAGGCAATGAATAATATATTTTTAAAGATCGAAGAGCTTACGCAAAATGTAAGCCTTAAAAGTCACTATGCGGCCCTTTCGCATCGTTATCGCTATGAGTCAGATAAGGCAGTTTCTAGCCATGAAGAGCATTTAGCCTATATCGCTGCTCGAATGCCAGCTACATTTGCCGTTTCGTGTGAAGTGTTTCGAAGGTTAAAAGAGGTGGCGCCCAGCTTTAGCCCAAAAAGTATGCTCGATGTAGGTGCAGGACCGGGAACCTGTATATTGGGCTTTTTAGAAGAGATTGGGTCTTTAGAGAAAAAATTTCTTGTAGAGCGCGATGAGCAGTTTATCCCACTTGCAAAAGAGTTTCTCGGCGATTTTGATTGGCAGCAAGAGCTACCTAAAGAGGGTGCTTTCGATCTTGTAAGCTCATCCTACATGCTCTCTGAGCTTGACAATCCAGAAGAGATGGTGCAAAAAATGGCCGCCCTTACAACTTCAACCATTGTTTTGATAGATACAGGTACGCCGTTTGGATATGCTACACTTATGAAAGCGCGTGACATTCTTATCGCCCAAAATTTTACCGTGCTGGCACCCTGCCCACACAATCATCGCTGTCCTGCAGAGTGGTGCCATTTTTCTGTAAGGCTGCCACGTAGCCGCATCCATCGCCAGATGAAGGGGGCTGAGCTTGGGTACGAAGATGAAAAGTTCTGCTACCTTATCGCCAGCAAAACATTGGGTCGTGAATGTAGCTACGAGCGTATTATCGCGCCGCCAAAAAAACGTTCTGGCCACGCCTACTTTACGCTCTGCATGCCTGATGGCACGCTTAGTGAGACTATCATTTCCAAAAAAGCCAAAGAGCGGTATCAAAAGGCAAAAAAGGCTGAATGGGGAGATGCGCTGTAATGAAGCTTTTCTTGGGGCAGACAAATCCCATCTTGGGAGATTTGCCCTATAATACAGAGTTGGTCGTCAAATCTATAGCAGAGGCAAAAAAGGGGCGTTATGACCTTATAGTGTCCTCTGAGATGGTTTTGTGCGGCTATACCCCTGACGATCTCCTTTTTAGGCCGCACTTTATTGATGCACTCGATCAAGCGCTTTTTGTAGTTGCTAAAGCGACAGAGGGGATCACAGCCATTGTGGGAACTGTACGGAAGGAAGCTGGAAAGCTCTACAACACAGCATGCGTCATAACAGATGGAGAGATTGTAGGCTTTCAAGATAAGTGCCTTTTGCCAACCTACGATGTGTTTGATGAGCGGCGCTACTTTACACCAGGTGTTCCAGGTCGTATCTGGGATATCGCAGGCAAAAAGATGGCTATTACCATCTGCGAAGATATCTGGCCCGGCTACAGCAATGAGCCTCTATCGTGCTATGAAGGCAAAAATCTCGATCTTCTTATTAATCTTTCAGCTTCGCCCTATTCTTATGGCAAAATCGCATATCGCCAAGAACTTGCAAAGAGAGTTTCAAAACGGGTTGGCTGCCCAGTGGTGCTTGTAAACCAGTTTGGGGCAAATGATGGCCTTATTTTTGATGGCTCGAGCTTTATGGTTGATGGCGATAGGGTTATGATGCAGGCAGAAACCATTCAATCTGCTACAGAAGGCGAAGAGCTCTTTAAAGCTCTTGTTATGGGAGTGAAGGACTATTTTCATAAGCAGGGATTTAAAAAGGCGGTTGTGGGGCTCTCTGGAGGCGTTGACTCAAGCGTGGTGGCAGCAGTAGCAGAAGCGGCGCTTGGTAAAGAAAACGTCTTAGGGCTTTTTATGCCATCGCGCTTTACAAGCGATGTAAGTGCTGAAGATGCGAAGGCCGTCGCTCACAATCTGGGTATAGGCTATCGTGAACTATCGATAGAGCCAACGCTCGAGCTTTTTATGAAGACGCTCAACACATCAGGCGGCATTACAGAAGAAAACCTTCAGTCTCGCATCCGTGCGCTTCTTCTAATGGGCGTATCCAATCAAGAGGGCTCCTTAGTACTAAACACTGGCAACAAAAGCGAAATTGCCATGGGCTATACAACGCTCTATGGCGATGCTATCGGCGCAGTGGGTGTGCTTGGAGATCTTCTAAAAAGGCAGGTTATTGCGGTGGCAAGCTCTATTGCTGCAATTCCTGAGCGCGTTCTTTTACGTCCGCCAACGGCTGAGCTTCGCTTTAACCAAAAAGATAGCGATACCTTACCTGAATATCCGATCCTCGACCAGATTGTCGACGACTTTATTGTACATAACAAGACCGTAGAAGAGATCTCCCGCAATTTCTCACGAGAGCTCGTTGTGCATGTTATAGAGCAGATTCATGCCAATGAGTATAAGAGACGTCAGCTTCCTTTTGCCTTGCGCGTTTCTGAAAAGGCCTTTTCAGTTGGCCGCCGCGTTCCAATCGTGAGTCGGTTTTCTGCCTGTTGTTTATAGGAGCACACATGAAAAAAGTAATAATTTTGTTGATGTTGATCTGTTCACCCTGCCTCTTTGCAAGTCAAATGTCAGATGAGGCTATACTTATCGAACTTGTGAACAAAGAGCGTACAAAAAAGGGCCTAAAGCCATTAAAAGAGCTGTCAGAGATTAGCAAAGTTGCCAGAAAGCATAGCCAAAACATGGCAGACAAAAAGGTGAGTTTTGGTCACGATGGCTTTGATGCGCGCTTTGAAGAGGTCCAAAAAATCGGCGTGCGCCGTTTTGGTGAAAATGTGGCCTATTCTTACAATATAAAAGATCCTTTAGAGGCTGCTGTCAAAGGCTGGATGAAGAGTGAAGGTCACCGTGAAAATATCTTGGGCGATTACGAAGAGACTGGCATGGGTATTGCCTACGATAAAAAGGGCACCTTTTATGTTACCCAGCTCTTTGCCGTTCGACGTTCAAAGTAGCTCTTAGCTAGTTTCTGTTGGCTACTTCGAGAGCTAGCAGAAACAGTTTTGACATTTCGCTTGGGGTCAATTCGTACATATTTGCGCGAATCATCATCCCAGGTATTGGTGTGGATTCAAGATTGGCGAAAGCAAGCCACAACAGTTGTCTCCAGCTGTTCTGCACGGTGAAGGCTGTATTTGTCTTTGCCATTTCAGTTTTGAGTCTTTCTATATCTTCATCTTCTAAGCAGACAAATTTGTCAGTCCGCTGCAGTACATTCTGCTTAGGGTTGTAGATGACATCTTTATATGAATGTTTAATTATATTGTATATTTTTGAGAGTAGTTCGACCTGGTTTTCGTTATTTGTATCTCCATAATGGGTGCGAATAACTTCCCGTAGGCGTGCTTTTAGCAGCTCAGTTTCCCCAACATTTCGATTTTGACTTGATGAAGCAAATATCACTCTAATTTCTTCATCTGGTTTAAAGCCAGTTTTAGGACTCTCTTTGGGTAAGGGTATATTTTCATGAGAGGGCTTCTTTGGGGGTTCTTCAGAAAGATTTTCTGTAGCTACTGTTTTTCGAGACGGGTCATCGATTTTGTTCCTGGAGTGCAGCATGTCAACGGCATTTGCTATGTCCGTGCGATTTGGGTAGTGGGTAGATTTTTGTCGCGCTCTACCCTTTAAAGTGTGGCCACTAACCAGGGAAAGTCGATTTATTGCGCTTTGTATGCGTTCTACCTTTCCAGTATCCACTGGCGCTTGCGTAAGATCACTTTTAAAGGCTTCTAGCCGGGCGGCAAGGCCTTTTATATAGGCTTCCTTCACTTCTGGAACAAGCTCGTTATAGAAACTTTCATCTGGAGGTGTGTCGTAGAGTTGGCTCAGTCTACTCAGTTGGTCTAATGCTTTGAAGGTTACGCTCTCATCTTGGAGTTGTCGAGTGTTGTCTCTTGTGTGCCTTAACTGTTTTACCTGAATATAAACTTCATTCATTGATTGAGCTTGACCAAGTAGACATTTTTGCCCACCTGCTTCTTTCTCACCCTGTATCAGTGTGATCTGCTTTCCTTCCTTTAGTAGCTGCATTCGCTCTTTGCAGCAGGAATATGCATAATCTTGGATTGCCAATAGGGCTGCTGT
>JAFEGT010000001.1:11947-27164 GCA_018239765.1 Verrucomicrobiota bacterium | reverse complement strand
GTAGTTACGGCGGCACTACGACCTGCTGGCAAGGTGACAGTTGGTGATACAGAATATGATGCCTTGAGCATCGGTTCATTTATTGAAGAGGGCGCTAAGGTTCGCATTGTGCGAATCGAAGGTGCAAAGGTAGTTGTAGAATGATGGCATATCTCTTACTTGTGTTGGGCCTACTATTTACTTGGCTCGAATTTTATCTGCCAGGCGGCGCCTTTGCAGTAGCTGCTGCGGTCTTTGTATTGGGAGCACTCGTGAGCTTCTTTACAGAGTCTACATCGGTACTGGCAAGTACACTCTTTTTTGTTGTAACATGCGTAGCTGTGATTGCAGTGATTCGCCTTGCTATATGGCGCATACGTAAGTCTGCCGACAAAAACACCTTTTTTCTCTCAAAAGATCAGGAAGGCTATAGTGCAGCAGAGCTTGCTAGTGATATTGTTGGAAAAAGAGGACGTACAGTAACAGAGTGTGGCCCATCGGGCTATGCTGTGATTGAAGGCAAGCGCTATCCGATAATCTGTCGTGGACTATACCTCAATAAGGATGTTGAGGTAGAGGTGATTGCTAAAGAATTAGGAAATTATGTTGTTAAGGTTGTGAGGTAACATGGAAGTGTCGTTTTTATTGATTTTGTTGGCGGTTCTCGCCTTTATTTTGGTGATTATACTGGGTAGATACATAAGCCTCTGGTTTCAGGCGCTTGTTTCTGGTACGCCTATATCGCTCCTTAACATTATTGGTATGAGTTTGCGAAAAATTCCTCCTCGTATCATTGTTAACGCCCATATCAATGCCTACAAAGCGGGTTTAAAGCAGTTTAATGTTTCAGACCTTGAGACGCACTATCTAGCGGGTGGACGCGTGTTGGATGTAGTGGCAGCACTTATTGCCGCTGAAAAGGCTAACATTCCTCTCGACTGGAAGCGTGCAACGGCTATTGACCTTGCAGGTCGCGATATTTTGGATGCTGTAAAGACATCCGTAAACCCAAAAGTTATTGACTGTCCCGATAGAAGCCGCGGCGACTATATTACAGGCGTTGCAAAAGATGGCGTACAGCTAAAATGCCGCGCACGAGTTACTGTGCGTACCAATATTGCGCAGCTTGTTGGCGGTGCGACAGAAGAGACAATTATTGCTCGTGTGGGTGAGGGTATTATCGGTGCTATCGGTGCATCTGAAAACCATCTGCTCGTTCTTGAAAATCCACAGCTGATCTCAAAGCGTGTGCTGGATAAGGGTCTTGATGCGCAAACGGCCTTCGAAATTCTTTCCATCGACATTGCTGATATCGCTATTGGCGAAAACATCGGTGCAAAACTGCGTGCTGACAAAGCTGAATCTGACAAGCGGATCGCTCAGGCAAAAGCTGAAGAGCGCCGTGCTATGGCCGTTGCTGCTGAGCAGGAAAATAGCGCCAAAGTTAAGGATATGGAAGCAAAATACATCGAAGCACAAGCGGCAGTACCTCAAGCTATGGCAGAGGCTCTTAAAGCTGGCAAGGTGGGTTTTATGGACTATTTACGCATGGATAACCTTCAGGCTGATACCAAGATGCGAAAAGAGCTCTCTGGCGGAGGCGCAACGGCGTGAGCTTTGACGATTTAGTCTCACTTCTTATAGCGATTGTGGCAATGCTCTTTATGGTTGTTACCTCCATAAAGGCCGAGCGCAGGACCAAGCGCGAAGAGCGGTATGAGGAAGAAGATGATGAACAAGTAGTGCGACAACCAAAGGCAAAGCCTAAGGTTGTGACTCCTCCAGCCACTCCAGTTCGTCAACCCAGAGTTGCTGAGAACTATCAGTTTCAGCCAAAGATGGATAGCTTTACGCAAAAGACCAACATCGATGATCAGCATCTGACGATACATCTTCGACCAGAAAATGAGCTTGTGTCAGATGCCTTTCGCGATAGTGAAGGGGTGGTGTTGACTCGCAAGAAAAAGCAGAACATTCAGGATTTGATAAAAAGCCTGCCGCAGGAGAAGCTGCTCTTTTTATCCTACGAGGTGTTTCACGTGCCTGTGAGCAAACGCAAATCACCCTTCCCCTGGAATGGGTAAGTCCTTAATTTTCCACTCTTGAAGAGAGTGGTGTATTATAGCCCAGGTCACCATAGGTGCCCTGGGAATATGGCATGGACCTTTATTTGCACCCTCGAAGATGGGTGCTGCAATTCGCGATTTGCAGCACCCATCTTCGAGGGTGCAATTTTTTGGAATATCTTTTCCCAGAGCACCTCCCCGAGGTCGGTGATCTGGGCTATTGTCCATCACTCTCTACGAGAGTGAAAATTTAAGAGCCTCGAGTTTTGTAAAAAGCTCTTAAGATCATGGTCGAGATTAAGATGAAGATTGGGTTTAGCATATGATGTATAGACAAGTCTTAGAAAAAATGCCTTTTGGGACCGCTCTGGTGGCTGTATCAAAGGGTAGATCCGTTGCAGAGATTATGGCGCTCTATAATCAAGGCCAAAGGCATTTTGGTGAATCGCGCGTGCAGGATTTTGAAAAAAAGCGCCAAGAGCTACCTGGCGATATCATATGGCACTTTATAGGCACTCTGCAGCCCAACAAAATAGCAAAAATTATTGGCAAAACAGCGCTTATCCATTCTGTAGATAGCCTTTCTCTTGCCCGCAAAATTTCTGATGCAAGCATTGCCCGCGGCCTCGTTACAGATGTTCTCATCCAGGTCAATGCTTCACAGGAAGCAACCAAACATGGCTTTGCCTTAGACGAATGCCGTCTTCTGTTCCCAGAACTTATGGCCCTTCCTGGCATACGTATTCAGGGTCTTATGACTATGGGTCCAAAGAGTGACGATCAAGCTCGCATACTTTCCTGTTTTAAGGCAACACACGCGCTGCAAAAGGAGCTGGGGCTACCTCACCTTTCTATGGGCATGTCGCAAGATTACGAACTTGCCCTTGAAGCTGGCGCTACCTACGTCCGTATTGGCAGTTTGCTTTTTTCTTGATAGAAATGGTCGCTCTTTTTATGAGTAGCTAAAACCAGAGGCAATCAATCATGACTAAAATCGCCATCGTCTATCATTCTACATATGGCCATACAAAACAGCAGGCGGAGGCCATATTTCGTGGGGCAAAATCCGTTTCAGGGGTGTCGGTACAGCTTTATACCACTGATGAAGCAACAGCACGACTGGATGAACTTGATTCATGCGATGGGATAATTTTTGGCTGCCCTACCTACATGGGAAGTATGTCAGCTTCGATGAAGCAGTTTCTTGAAGTTGCTTCAAAAAAGTGGTTTTCACACGCCTGGAAAGATAAAATTGCAGGTGCGTTTACGAATTCAAGTTCATTTTCAGGTGATAAGCTTAACACACTTCTTGGCCTTGTTATAAACGCTATGCAGCATGGAATGATCTACGTGAGCCTTGGCATGTTTCCGGCACAAAATAAAGAAGAAGAGCTGAAGTCTATTATGGGCCCGGGTCCCGATGCTCTCAACCGTGTTGGCTCGTTTACAGGCCCCATGGCATCAAGTTTTCAGGTAGCACCTCCTGAAGCACCTGCAAAAGGTGATCTTGAAACTGCAGAAGCCTACGGCAGGCGCATCTCAGAGATCACCTTTCAGTTTGTGCGGGGGAGGGGGTAGGGGATACTTCAGCCCTTTCGTAGTGGTTGTAGCCGTTATAGTAGATGCAGACCATTTTTTTGGCATCTATGTCTTTTAGGTCTATTGGTCGAATGCCAGAGGCTGTGACTTCAGAATACTGAAGTTTGCCATGTTCGTCTCCCCAGCCTGGTTGAAATAAAACGACTCTTTTTCCTAAAGAATCGGCAATTGCGATGAGTTCATCCTGTAAGAGGTACTGGCCAACTTGCTGTAAACAGCCTAAATAGGCTTCAAGAATTTTTTCATCGTAAATAATGCTGCTTATCAGTTCTTCCTTGGCTCGTTCAACTGCAGCTATTCTTTCATCCGCAGGTGGTTTTAACTGATAGTTTTGTAGTTCTTGTACAAGGGCTTGTACATCGCGATCTTGCTCTGACTTTCCTTGTTGCAGTAAAGCATCTATACGGGCTTGTATTGCTGATTTTTGTTCTTTTACAAGATCTGTTAAGAATTTCTGTCGTTCTTTTCGCAAATTGCTTAATTCACCGCGGAAAGCATCAATCTTTTCACACGCCGCTTGAACATCTTCGTTATGAGAAAAATCATCAGGTGCATTTTCTGGGCTTTCAAGATAGTCCTTTAATGTCTGTTCTATGCGTGCTGGCAATGCATGCTCTTTATGCTGCCTGCGTAGTTCAGCACAAAAGTCTGCACGCACTTTCGCGCCGTCTGCTTGATACTGAGTTCCCTTTGGTTTTCCAACAAGTGCATGTATTCCGCAGGAACCGTTGCCGTTCGTGCTGTAGATTTTTAGCTCATATCCGTTATCCAGATTTTTTGTTCGAGAAGGTACTGTATCGATTATGGTGGCTTTTGGGGGGTCAATAGAGGGTTGTTTAAAGGCTTGAATTTGGTGGCCCATGAATTTTAATAAAAATCCTTTCTGGGCGTCATCGAGTTCTGAAAGCTGGTTTTGTTTGCGATATTCAACATAGCTGTCTACAATCAGGTGAATGCTTTTGTTTATGTCGTGTACGTTCGCTACGACTTTTTCCACAGTTTTGTGAAGCTCTTTATCTCCCAAAATGGCATTAACAAACTCGAGTACATCCTGTTCGTCATCGGTTTTGCACGAGGGGGCGGTAGTTCTCACAAATGTTGGAGGAACTGGTAGGGGGTTAGGGTTAGTCACTCCAGGCTTGTCCTTCGAGGTCTGAGCATCAGGTATACGATTCTTGACCAGCTCGAGTATCTTAGGGTCTTGTTTAAAGATAGGAAGCTTATAGACCACCTTATCCCCAAAGGCAAGTTTGGTTGATCTATGATGGACTGCAAGCATGATTAATGGGGCAATTACTGTAAGATAGGACACAACTTTTAAGGCGCCCAAACTCACTTTTTTGAAGCCATTCTTTTCGGCTGCATTAGGATATACAGTAGGATGAAAGTAGTTCCAGCTCGCCATTGAGAGATCAGCAGAGTCCACAACACCCCCTATAGGTAGTTATCTGCATTATAAAACAAAGAGTATACTTTGTCAAATAATCACTTTATAGGGGGGCCTTTTTAGTGCGTTCCTAGATGTTTGATGGCGGCAAAGAGCTCGGCGCGCTCAGTAGAGGCAAGCGGGCGGATGTGCGGCTTGCAGTCGGGGTCTTGCGCAAGTTGTGGAAATTCCTGCGTAAATGCCTCTTCGTCCATTTTTATGATCTGTAAGCTTGCAAGGTGTGCCGCAAGCGCTGTCTTTAGACGGGCTGCTGTTGGGACAAAGGAGTCCTGTTCACTATACATGCAGATCATCTTCTTTTGTAATTGGGGTAGCGCCTCACTAGTGTCAAGCGACCAATCCATCGCCTTGGCAAATTGTGCAGCAAAGTCTGGGGCAAGTGGAAAGACTTGTTGAATCACCTCGGTAAGCGATGAGTAGGGGCGAAGCGCGATTACGTTGAGGTTTTGAGCTGCTGCCACTTTTATTGCAAGAGCGGCACCTATATCACTACCAAAGACTGTTATGTTAGCGCCTTTAGCGATAAGACTCTGTACATACTGAAGGCTGTCATTAAAGAGCTGATGCTCATTTTCAGGAAAGCCCGCGCTGGAGCCAGTTTTGCGGTAGTTTAGTGCATAGACATTCACTTTTGCAGCTGTGTGGAGCTCTTTTAGAAAGTTCAGCGTAGCTGGCCACTGCCAAATTTCGTAACTTGTTGGTAAATAGACAACGCTCTCTCTATGTTCCGGATGGAGAAGCTCTACTGTAGAAAGTGATGTACCATCGTTTGTTATAAAGCGTACGTGATTTGCGGCAGACCCTTGAGCCGTGAGCGCTAAAAGTTCACTATCGGCGCTATGCAGATGTTCGTTGCCCGAAAGTTCGTTAAGTGAATAGAGCACAATACGGGCCGTAAAGGCGCTTAAGGCTGACTTTAGATTCGCTACAGCGCTGTTATAAAGCCTATCGATATGCTGAAATGTCCAAAGAGCGGCATTGTAGACCCGCTCAGAAAGTGCTGAAATGCCAGTGCCAGCTGCATGCAAGAGCGTGCTGCCATAGTGCAATACGGGTTGTATACTATTCATATGCAAATCTCGTCTCTTCTACGGGGTTATAGGGCTGTTTTACTGTTCCTTCAAGCCAAAGGACAGTATCTTTAAGGGCATCTTGTGGGGGAATTTTGGCTGTCCAGCCAAGCATTGTCAGTCGGGTGGGGTCAAGAACGTGGCGAGGGGTGTTGTCGTAGCAGGTGGGGTCGAAAATAAGCTCTCCAGGATATTTTAGGAGCTGTTTTGTGTATTCGGCGATTGCTTTGATGTTGATGTCTTGGCCATAGCCGATGTTGATGATTTGTTCCTCTGGCTCCGCCGTAAGAAGGAAGGTAACGGCCGAGGCTAAGTCATCTACATGCAAAAATTCGTATCGTGCCTTGCCTTCGTCAGAAACAAGTGCAAAGCTGTCATTTCTCCATTTTGCGCGTAGAATGCGGGCAGAGATGTTTTTTAGAGGATCGTTTGAACGAATGTTAAAGCCAGTGTCGTGCGGGCCTGTAAGGATAGGGTAGGGGCAAATAATAAAGCGGGGGCGTTTTAATCCATTATGTTCTTGGCACTGCTTTAAAGCAGTGATTTTGGCGATTTGGTAGGGGTCTGTAACTGTCTCTATCTGCACGTTTAAAAGAGCATTTTCTTTTAAAGGGATTGGCGTATTTTCGGGATAGATCTGGTAGCTACTTAAAACGAGGGTTTTCTTTACGTTGTGAATGTATGCCATGTTGACAGTCTGGCTGTCAATAAATAGGCCATCTTTGGCTTGCGTAGCTGACCCATCCACAATTACATAATCGGGTCTTACTGTCGCAATTTCGGTGGGGGAGTCTGCTTCATGTATGGCGTGATAGCCTTCGATTTGGAGCCCTAGTACAACAGCATTTCGCACAAAGTCATTCGGGATCAGCACAAGTACTTTTGCATCAGAGCAAAAGGCAAATTGAGCAATCAGAACAAAGAGCGCTACAATGTATCGTTTCATGCTACCAATATAGCTGAAAGCAGCAATAGAGAAAAGCGATTACTCGCGGCCGCTCTTCATTGCCTGCCATCTCTCTAAAGAAACGATATGAGGCCACTCTTTGGGCGCCTTTTTGTATTCAGGAAATTGATCTTCTTCGATCCAGTGGAGCTTGCCGCCATGCTCGCCGACAACATCGGGGAAACGAATGCCTTCAAGGTGATCGCACTCATGTTGAAATATGCGTGCCGATAACCCTCTTAGCTCTTGTTCAATACTTTTTCCTTCACGATCATAGGCTGTAATTTTGATGCTCGCTGCGCGCGGTACTATACCAAATAGACGTCCGTCGACAGAATAGCAGCCTTCATGGCCCTCTTCTTTTTCGTCGGATTTCCATGTAATTTTGGGGTTTATGAAGGCGACAAGTTCACCTACCTTACGCTCTGTTTCATTAAAGCTCACGTCTACAAGTATAATCTGTCGATAGACACCAATCTGAGGTGCAGCAAGCCCTACCATTACCTTTTTTTCACCATCGGTGCGTTCGCCTCTGGCAATTTCATACATGTTATCAATAACATCTTGAACTTCTTGAGAGGGGATGTCAGCAATCGCCACTTCTTCTACAGGCAAACTTAAACGTGGCTCAGAAGGAACAACAAAAATATTCATAAGTGTACAGAGTATAGTAATCATAGGGGATAAGTATACCTTTTTAGATAAAAGAGTGCTATTCCTTTGTCAGCCTCTCATATCTCTAAATTCAAGCCTTGTGTATACTCTTTGGCAAAATTCAAAAAATTACGGAATGTCATGACACTAACAATTGAAGCGGCGTTTGGTGCGCTATCGCTTGGGCGCACATCTCAAGAAGAGCCAGTAGTTGAAGCTTGCCCTTTTCAATCGGATGAAACCCCTCAATCACTTGCACAAAAACTTATTGACTGGAAGCAAGGTGCAGCTCCAACAGCGCATGAGTTTGCCAAAAAGGTTCAAAGTTTAGTTCCAGCTGAGCAAGTACTTGCTGTTTTTGAAGCCTATTGCAATCTTGATTCCGATGGCGAGTTTAAACGGGCGCTATTTCGAGAAATTGGGGGCTATGACAAGGTTCTAGAAAAGGTGATAGCAGGTGAAGATGTAGATCTGTACGTTGAGTACCTCTCAACAGTGCTCTTTGGTAAGAAGCCTATAACGTTTGAGGACTTTACCGTTCGTGAACAGTTAGCCTCTGCCTTGATTCTCCTTGCATGCTGGGAAAAGAGCCAAGATGAGGCCTATCTTAAGCTGCTTCTTTACTTTGTACCCTACGCACTTGGTTACTTAGATTGCGTTGTAGGGGGCACAACAGAAGACGCGATTAGAGCGTTTCTCGACTCTCCCGACAGCGTATATCCAGAAACAAATGGAAGAAAGTTTTTACTTTTTATGCATAGGCAGCTAGATGGTATAGTGCAACATGATCTTCTTGTGCATGTACTTAAGTGTTGGCTTAAAAAGTATGACCAACCTCCAAAAGAGATTGCGCGTACGACCTACTATCTTTCCTATTGTTTTAACCCGAAAAAGGGAGAGCAGGTAAAAACAGCTGTTAGTGTTATTAGAGAGCTTGCTAATCGTACCGGTAACTATTATGAAGCTCTACAGGTTCTTCACGCTTTTAGCACAACAGAACCAAATCTACACGTCTGGCTTGAAGGGTTGCAAAAGGGTCCTGTGCGAGATTTGGCGCTGAATTTGGTCATGGATGTACGGTTTCCAGATTTTTATAAAAGAAGTCTTGTGGATCATCTTTTGAGGCTAGGTGCCACTGAACGAGCTCTAGAACTTGCTGTAAGGCTTACTGGAACTTTAGAGCATGCATCTCTGTACAAACTCCTCGACCGATTGAATGGCATAGTTGAACCTGACTCGAACTCAGTGTTGCTCGCACGTCTTTTTTTCAAAAATGTACCAAGGATTGCCTACCCTGAAATTGCAAATAAGCTTTTAGCAATGCCCAGGATGGTTACACTGCTGGAAGATACAGCCTTTACGCGACCTCTTGCGTTTGAAATCTGTTCGCTTTTTATCTACACCGTACGTGTGAAGCAGTTTCCTGAGCAAGATCGAAATCGTCTGATCCAGCTCTATATGGCTCCTGATGCCTCGACACATGCACTTACGCTGGCCCTTAAGCTTGTGTCTCACAAAGATCGTGCTTCTATACACGAAATTTGCGACAGGCTTAAGAACGCCAAGATATATAGCAAGATTGTCCTTACACAAAAGGTTTTTAAGGTGTGTGCCAAATATCTTAAAAAAGAGCCAGAGCTGTTGGATTCGCTTCGCTACGTCGCTCCCAAAAAGAGCCGACGTCTTTTGGGGCGTCCCTAATGGGTTGATTTCAAGAGGGTTGATTTCTAGTGAGTTGGTTTAAGTTCTATTTGCAAATATTTCTTGTTTGAAAGAGTCTCGCTTTTCAGGCCAACGGCCTGGGTTATGAAAGCCCAGGGCAACGCCCTGGGTATACTGTGTAATAAAAATGCAGGGTGAAGCCCTGCATTATAGTAAATGATGATGACTCTAGTATGTTACTTCGTTAATGTTTACAATAGCGCAGGCCTTCAGCCTGCAACTCACTGTTTATCAGACACCTAGGGCGTTGCCCTAGGCTTTTAAAACCCAGCCCTTCAGGCTGATAATCAGGGGCATTTTTTGCAAAAATAGCATAGGAACTATGGGAGAGATAAACCCAGTCCGTGAGCCCTTTCAGGGCGATTCAATCACGCACCTTGATGTAATTGAAATAAATGTATGTTGTTTGAATCGCCCTGAACGGGCTCCTGGATAGGTGATAACGCCATTCCCACAGTTCCCTACCGGTCACTATGGGCTCAAATAAGTCGCCCAAGGGCTCTAAAACAGAGGTAACAGTTTTGGTTAGCAAAAGGCTTTTAAGATTAAGATCAAGATCAAGATTGAGATTAAGAGATTACTGCCCCTCTGAAGAGGGGCAGTAAAGAGACGTTTACTGACAGGATTCGCAATTAGGGTCGGCAAGGGAGCAGGCCTTTACAGTCTGCTGCATCTCTTGCGTTTTGCGCTTAATGTCAAGGCTTGCATCCTCAATGTCAGTCACTGACTTGTTCTTGAGGTAGTAGGTTGTCTTTAGACCCATCTTCCAGGCAAGCAGATAGATGAGCGACATTGTCTTTTCATCCGGCTTATCCAAAAAGAGGTTTAAAGAGAGCGCCTGGTCAATCCACTTCTGACGTACAGCCGCCTGCTTAAGCATCGCCTTAGGATCAATCTTAAAGGCTGTCTTAAACTGCGCTTTAATGCTGTCAGGGATCGATGTCATGTTGTCAAGCTCGCCCTTATGATACTTCAGATCTTCAAGCATATCCTTATTCCAGAGGCCCATCTGCTTAAGCGCCTGCACAAGAAGCGGCGTTACGCTGATAAACTCACCAGACAAGTTGGACTTGCTGTAGATGTGGCGATAGTCAGGCTCAATACATGCTGAGCAGCCAAAGATGTTTGAAATTGTCGCTGTAGGCGCAATAGCAAGCACATTGGAGTTTCTCATGCCATGCTTTTTGATGCTGCTTCGTAGCTGATCCCATGGCATTTTGCTGTCGCGATTTACGTCGATTGGTACGCCGCGCTCTTTTTCGAGCAGGTCAAGCGTATCAAGAGGCATAAGACCACGGTCCCACTTTGAGCCTTTAAAGCTCTTATAGGCGCCTTTTTCTTTTGCCAGCATGCATGATGCATTGTAGGCATGCCATGCGATAAACTCCATGATCTCATCAGCAAAGGCTGTTGCCTTATCACTTTCAAACGGTATCTGCAACAGGTGCAGCGCATCTTGCCAGCCCATAAGGCCAAGGCCGATAGGACGGTGGCGAACGTTTGCTGTTTCTGCCGGTGTTGTTGGATAAAAGTTGATGTCGATCACGTTGTCGAGCATGCGCACGGCGATTTGGATAGTCTTTGCAAGATCTTCCCTATCGATAGTGCCATCAGGACGTACAAATGTTGCCAAGTTGAGCGATCCCAAGTTGCAAACAAAATGCTCTTCATCAGAGTTGTTAAGCACAATCTCAGTGCAGAGGTTTGAGTTGTGCACAACGCCGCAGTGGTCCTGTGGGGAGCGGATGTTGCAAGGATCCTTAAAGGTAATCCATGGGTGGCCTGTTTCAAAGAGTGCGCTGAGCATCTTCTTCCAGAGCGCACTTGCGCGTATCTTACGGCCCCAAAGTTTGCCCTCTTCATGGAGCTTCTCATACTTTTCGTACTGCTCCTTAAATTTGGCACCATAGGTCTCGTGAAGATCTGGTACATCGCTTGTGCGAAAGAGTGTCCAGTCCTGGCCTTTAATAGCACGGATCATAAAGAGGTCTGGAATCCAGTTTGCTGTATGCATATCATGCGTACGGCGGCGATCATCACCTGTGTTTTTGCGAAGTTCCAAAAACTCTTCAATGTCGTTGTGCCAGCTTTCTAGGTAGCAGCAGACAACACCGCGGCGCTTTCCGCCCTGGTTTACCGCAACAACTGTGTCGTTCATGATCTTCAAGAAGGGGACAATACCCTGGCTTTCGCCGTTAGTGCCCTTAATGTGAGAGCCCATACCGCGAACGGAGGTAAAGTCAACACCCAAGCCACCAGCAAACTTAGATAAGAATGCGCAGTTCATAAAGGTGCCAAAGATACCTACTGGGTAGTTTCTGCCTTTTTCATCTACACGGATGCCGCCAATTTCGTCGCCGGCAGTAAGGCCATAGCATGATGAAAGCTGAGGCCGCTGTGTGCCTGAGTTAAACAGCGTAGGTGTTCCTGAGCAGAACTTTTTACTTGTATAGATGTTGTAGAAGGTAATAGCTGCTTCTTCTTTTTCCTTCTCGTTATAGGTAAGACCCATAGCCACACGCATCCAGAGGTACTGCGGTACTTCGATACGGCGCTTGTTTTTGGCGTCGATAATCATGATGCTTGGATCGCGGCACTCATCGCGCTCGTGAAGGAGGTAGCGATCGTACATGGTCATAATGCCTAAGAAGTCAAACTTCAGATCCGCCATTGGGTTGATCTTTTGAGCAATAGACTTGATGTCCAGCTTTTTGAGATCTGGGCTGAGTAGGCCAATTTCAATACCACGGTTGAGGTACTTTGCAAAGCCCGTTTCATGTGCTTTTTTCAGTTTGCCCATGCCATCTTCTACTTTCCAGTCCAAAACCTCTTCGTAGATATAGGTGAGGAGGATTCTTGCACAGAAGAAGCGGAAGTTTGTGTCCATTTCCATGAGCTGACGCGCATTAAGAAGAATGGTGTTCATCTTCTCATGAGCAGTAAGGCCAACATCCATGCCGTAGATAAGACGCTGAGCAAGCTCTTGACGTGAGAGGGGAAGCTCAAGGTCGATCGACGCAAAGTCGATACGGGCAAGGAGGTTTGGAGTAACGAGCTCAGGAAGAACGATAATAGTATCCACTTGCGCTTCTTTAATGAGACGAAGGCGCGCACGTTCAAGACGGTAGAGTCTAAAACGCTTTGCGATATCATCATATCCCATCTCAGACAGATACTTCTCGACAAGATCTTGGATCTCTTCGATGTGAATCACTTCGCGGCCAGAGCTTGTAATATCGTGGATAACAGCTTGAGCCACCAGAGCAGCTTTTTCAGAAGCTTCCTGGTTTTTCATATCTTCTGGCTGCTGGCCTTCTGGGCCAATTAAATCAGCTAAAAAGGCCTTGTAGATAGCGTGGACGATCTTTTCAGAGTTCCATGATACCTTTTTGCCATTACGACGAATAACTTCGAGTTTCTTTACAGTCTGATGGCGGCGCTGCTTTTGTGTGCGATAGAGCAGATACCCTTTAGCTGCTAGCGTTTCACCTTCATCCAAAAGGCTGTTTTCGCAGATTTCGTGCACCTCTTCGCTGCCAACGATCTGCTTTTTGAGGTGAGCAAGCTTAATAAGTACGCGGTTTACAGTGCTTACCACTTTAAACTTGGTTTCTGGAACGAAGATCGCTTCTGGCGTTTCAGAGCCGTGAGCGAGTCTATCGTCAGTGATCGCAGCACCAATAGCATTCAGAAGCTTTTCAGGTTGGCATTCAACCAAACCCTTCGACGTCTGAATTTTGGGCAGATGCGACGGAATAATGAGGTTATTTTTGAGAGAAGCCCAATTAAGAGTAGGTTTCAGTGACTTGGGAGTCTCTACAAAAACACGTATGTCTTGTACTGTAGGTGCGATTGTCATAATAATAGCCTTAAAAATAACCTGTGTTTAAATCTCTATGCCTGAAAAGAGTTCTTGCTCGCTTGACGCTTCTTGCAAGTTTGATAGCTTTCCATATTCGGTTACCGTTGTCTCGAAGAAGTTTTCGTTCTTCTTGAGGTAGATAATTTCTGCCGACCATGGGAATGGGTTTTCGAGTACAAAGTTGCCCTTGCCGTCGTCGATAGGCTCCCAGCCAAGTGCCATTAAGCGTCTGTTTGCATTGTAGCGTACAAAGCGCTTTACCTCTTCTGGAGATAGGCCTGCAATAGGCTGAGGAAGAAGATCGTCAACAAAGGCGATTTCAGCATCGATACCATCGCGCATAAACTGGATCAGCTGCTGTTTAAAGGCAGGTGTCAGAATATCGGGGTTTTCTTCGCAGAGAGCTAAAAAGATCTTTCTGCCAAGTTCGATGTGGTTAGATTCATCGCGCATAGTGTAGCGGAACATCTGGCCAATACCCGGCATTTTGCCGCTTCTGCCAAGGTGAAGGATTGGCAAGAAGAGACCAAAGAACTGTGTGCCTTCCATGATCTGGGTGATGCCAAAGACGGTCTTTGCAAAGAGCTGTTTGTTTTCAGTCTTTGAAAGGTCGATGTCGCGGCGCATTTCTGGAAGGTGGCTGCAGATAACCTGGTTTTTGCGGATAACTGATGGCATCGACAAAAAGAGCGCGGACACTTCGTGCGGGTTGATACGCAGCGATGAGATCATGTACAAAAGCGATTCGGTGTGGATGTTTTCTTCCTGCACATGGCGGCCTACAGCCATTTTGAGCTCTGGTGCGCTTAAATTTTCGCGGATGATGGTTTGTGCGCAGTCGCCCACAATGCCTTCTGCAGAACAAAAATAGCCAATACCCACGCGGATGATGTTGCGTTCACGGTCGTTGAGCGTGCGATCATCGCTCCACTGTTTGATGTCGTCGTACATGGGCACTTCTTGTGGGAGCCAGTGGTTTGCTTCCATGTCGCGGTAGATCTCGTATGCCCACTTGTACTTCAAGGGCATTACGTTGAATTCTGGACTGTTACGGCCTAAAATGACGCGTTTTGCTTCGAACGCTTCTTTTGCTTTTTTAGCATCGAGGACGAACTTTCGGCCTCCTACTTCATATTCAAAAAGATCTTGCATAGTTTTATTCCGTTGTTACGTTAGGCGTGATCTTAACACATGGTTTTGCTTTTTTGCCAAGGGGGAATCGAAAAGATTTAAGTGCTTGCAATTCAAATATTTAAGCTTTACCTAGCTGTTTTCTCTAATGGCCTTAGCCTTTGTAAGATAGGAAACTGTAAAAATAGTTACCAGGCTTAAAGGGAATGCAACTAGCATAGACATAATTGAACAACTAAAACCTTGATTAACGAGCCAGCCGTTAACTGTTGGCCAAACTGCTGCTGTTATGCCGCCAGTGAGTATTCCGGAGAGTGCGCCATAGTAATTTGGCTTCTTGGAATAGAGCGACGCAAGCAAAAGCGGCCCGAAGGTGCATCCTAGGCCTGCCCATGCAAAGTAAACCACTTCCATAATGGTTTTGTTCTTTCCTAGCGCTATCCAGAAGGCAATAGCAGAAAGCACAAGCACGCTCATGCGAAAGACAAATACTTCGCGGTTGCTTGAGATTTTTGGGGCTATAAGCTGCTTGTAGAGGTCTTCTGTAATTGTAGATGCGCCTACAAGTAGCTGTGAGTCCATTGTCGATATTGTAGCTGCCAACATGCCGCACATAACGATACCAGCGGCCATTGGATGAAAGAGCGTTTTTACCATCTCTACAAAGACAAGCTCTGGGTTGTCGATGCCGTTTTTAAAGAAGGCAATGGCGATAAGGCCTACGCTTACAGCGGCGCCAAG
>JAFEGT010000001.1:0-11859 GCA_018239765.1 Verrucomicrobiota bacterium | reverse complement strand
TGCTTTGCAGCGTCGTAAATTTGATCTATGCCACCTACATGGCTCAAAGCCAGGATCGGCACAATCATGATCGATGCAAGAAGAAATATACCCTGAAACAGATCTGCCCATGCTACAGACACGTAGCCGCCAATAAAGGTGTAGGCGAGCATGACAAAGCAGGCAATGGAAATGCCTACATAGTAGTTCATCTCAAAGAGCGAGCCAAATAAAAAGCCGATGGCGATAAGGCCGCTTGCTAGATAAAAGGTCATAAAGAGTAAGAGAAGAAGCGAACTTGAGATGCGGATATAGTTTTTAGGATCGCCGTAGCGCTTTGCAAAGTAGGATGAAAGGGTGTAGCAGTTGTAGGCTTCGGTGAGTGTGCGTAGCTTTGGAGCGATAAAGGTCCATGTGCAGTACATGCCGATGACAAGCGAAAGCGCCGTCCATGCAAGTGGCAAGCCGCCAATAAAGATGCTCATAGGGAAGGCCATAAAGAGCCAGCTAGACATATCGCTAGCTTGTGCTGAAATGGCAGTAACCCAAAAGTTCAGTTTGCGGCTTCCGAGCAGTATATCAGAGCTTGTAGCATCTTTTTTGCGTACGCTCAAAGCGACGCCAAAGAGTGCTGTAAAATAGAGTAAAAATGAGATCCAGTATTCTTTTTGCATGCGTAATACTATACCATATCTAGGTGAGACTAACAACTTAAATTATAATGAATGATTCGTGGTCGTGCCCGTGTGCGTGCCCGTGCCCGAATTTAAAGAGCCTTTGCGGAATAATTTAAAAAACGGGCACGGGCACGGGCACGCACACGGGCACGAACGGTTTTTTTGGTTATGTCGCCTGAAGAACCTGTCTTGGCTGCTCAAACGGGCACCTATTTCGATACCAGCGGATGTGGGAGAGTAGCTCGTCGCTTGAGGGATTCTCTTCCCATGAATCGAGCGTTCGTGAAACTGACTGCGATGCTCGGTATGGCGAGCGATCGAGTAGATGCAAAAGCGCAATACGGGTAGAGGTTTCAAGTGCGTCAGTTTTTGCAAGAGCCTGCTCGAGGAGCTCTACGTTGTCAGAATAGACACACGCTTTAAAAGCCAGTAGCTGCATTTTAGAGTCGTTGGATTCAACAAGCTCAAGGAGTTGGGTTTCGGATGCAGAGCGGCCCTTTTTAAAGAAGCTCTTAAAGAGCTCTTTTCTGCCTGTAAGGTTGCTAAAGATAGCTTGAAAATAGCCTTTACGGAGCATGATAGCTAAAAAGAGCGCAACCGCTGCAAGGGTAAGGCCTAAACTAAATTTATTTACCATTGGGAGCGATAAGAGGCCTGCCGATATAAGCATACCCACAGGTTCGCAAAACGACTCGATCATAACGCGCACTTTGTACTTAATTTTGCTAGGTACGGCGTTTAAGAGGAGGTTAAAGTTGTTGTCGGCAATAACAGGATAGATACCCTCTACAATCACAAAGGCAAAAACGGCAAACATAAGACCTGAATCAAGCGGCCAGCCAAGGTAGGTTGCCAGGTAGGCAATAGGTGTAACAAAGATAAGCGGCGCCACGCCAAAGTAGGCAATAAGGCGGCTATAGAGAAACCAGCCCATAATCAGGTTGCCAAGACCAACAGAGGCTATGCAGCTACCCATAAAATGGGTGATGCCTGTACGAGACTGCTCTTGAGTAAACTGCTCTGGGTTTTCAAAATATTTTTCGAAAATTGAGAGGTAGTTATATTCGGTAGTTGTAAGGAGTAAAAAGAGGGTTAAGTTGCTCAGCATAAGGAAGAGCGTGAAAGGTGAATTTACGATTATGCGAGCTACTGTAGCAATAGAGGTCTCTTCATGTTGGGCAGGCTCATGTAATGGATCACACTCTTTAGGCTTAAGCATATCAATTTGGCCTGTAAGATAGAATGCGGCACACCAGAGTACAAAAACGAGCGTAAAAAAGTGAGGGATGGAGAGCGCACCAGATTGTATGATAAGGCCTGCAAGGGCTGTACCTATGTATATAGAACAGTTGAAGAGGGTAAAGAGTCTCTTGGCGTCCTGGAAGTGAAAATACTGGTCTAAATCGGTCCAGAAGCTGCTAATACTCTGTATAAAGAAGGCTTGAGAGAGCACCTTTAAGAAGAACCAGAACCAGCTGTATTGCTGTTCTAGGCCGAACCAGAGCACCGCTGCCATGCAGCCAAAAAAGCCCATTCCCGAGAGAATAAGGGTGCGAAAGATAACTGTAGGGCTAAAGCGGTTAAAGGCATTAATGAGAAGAAGCGCCATGCCAATAAGCAAAAGTGCTACACATGCATAGGCCTGAGGAAGCTCTTCGGCCCCAACGTGTATTATGAAAAGGACATCCGCCAATTTCCATGCCGACGATACGGCAAGGGAGAGAATAAAGCCGAGTAGGGCAAACAGAGTTGCTTTACGTTCCTCTCCAGAGTAGACGTTAAAGAGACGGCGTGCGTGTTTTTTCAGACCATACCTCCAAAAATACCCATCCATTTTACCTACTAGAACATTTTTACACTATAAATAGTTTCAAAAAATGACCTAAAAGACCGTAACAGTTGTCCCTTATGTCCCTTAAGTCCCTTATGTCCTTTTTTACCTTGTAGGAAATGCCCCCAACAGACTAGATTTTCTGGCATTAACGGAGTTTTACACTACATGGATAAAAAGAAAGTAGTCATTATCGGTTCTGGGCCTGCAGGCTACACTGCAGCAATTTATGCGGCACGTGCCCGCCTTGAACCTGTTATGTTTGAAGGGTTTTTTTCGGGGCCGTCAGGGGGCCAATTGATGACTACAACGGATGTTGAAAACTTTCCTGGTTTTCCGGAGGGTATTTCAGGTCCTGAGTTAATGGATTTATTTAAAAAGCAGGCCGTACGGTTTGGAACAGTCTGTCTTACTGAAGATGTAGTGAGTGTCGACCTTAAAAAAGATATATTTGAGGTTAGGGGTAATCAGAGCAAATTTCTTGCTCACAGCATTATTATTTCCACAGGTGCTACAGCAAAGAGGCTCGATATACCAGGAACTCGCGATAATGAGTTTTGGCAGAAGGGCGTTTCTGCCTGTGCGGTGTGTGATGGGGCGATTCCTATCTTTAGAAACAAAGATCTCTTTGTGATTGGCGGCGGCGATGCAGCCTGTGAAGAGGCTATGTACCTTACAAAATATGCCTCCAAAGTCTATCTTGTGCACCGCCGCGATGAGCTGCGTGCTTCCAAAATCATGGCTGAGCGCACAATAAAGCATCCAAAGATCGAAATTTTGTGGGATAGCGTTGTTGAATCTGTAGATGGGGAAAATGTTGTCTCTTCTGTAACAACAAAAAACCTCAAAACAGGCGAAGTTCAGAAGCGTGCGGCAGGCGGCCTTTTCTTTGCCGTCGGCCATGTGCCAAACACCGCATTTTTAAATGGCCAGGTAGACCTCTGGGAGAACGGCTATATTAAAGTAGTGCCAGGTACAACCCAAACAAACATCCCAGGCGTTTTTGCCGCCGGCGACGTGCAAGACCATGTCTATCGCCAGGCTATTTCTGCTGCAGGAACGGGCTGTATGGCAGCGCTTGAAGCTGAACGCTACCTCTCTACTATAGGCATAGAGTGATTAAATACCTGATACCGTTATTGCTGTTTTCGTCACTATCGGCTCTTCAGAAAGAGCCGTGGCTTGGCAACTGGCTTGAATGTGTGGCATCGTTAAGCGAGAGCCGCACTCAGTCTAGTACGGTCAATACGGCATCAGGTAAAAAGCATGATCGTCTCTATGCTGATCGGACAATTGCAACGATCGAATTCACCCCCTTAATAGACCTCGCAACGGCTCTTGAGCTTGGGCTTTCTAAAACTCAAAGTAAACCGTATGGCTTTGAGAATGTGAAAGCATCATGTCGATATAGAATTTTGGATGATCTCGTATCAGATCCTGTAAGTCTTACGACTGGTGTAGTCTGTGCACTATCGACGCCTAGACGTGTAAAAGGTCTTTCATCTTGTGCTCATGGCGTCTTTGAAACAGAAGGCCATTTTGCCCTTGGACGCGAGTTTTGGCAGCATGCAAAAAGCTACTATCAAGCCTGGTTGCTTGGCTTTGGAGGCATTGCCTCAAGCGGATCTCCTTGGGTTGGCTTTGAAGCGCATCTGGGCCGTGTAATGCATCAGAAGCACTATTTCGACCTCTTTTTTCGCTTCAATAAGGGTTTAAGCTCCCACAAGCTGCATAGGCTTTCCAACTTTCACAGCTGGTCACGCATTGGCTATGAGTTTGAAGAACTCGGGATTGGCTACCGACTCAAAGAGATTGCTCTTGGCTCTTGCTATATCGAAGCAACCACGCGTATTCTAGCCCGCTCTTGCCCCAGCAACGTCTGGAGCGTTAAAGTAGGACTTGTTCTGCCTTTTTCCCCTTGGTAGTGCTGCCACGCTATGTTTTTGGTAGTTTTGGTTTTTTGTCTGCTTTAAGGAATGCCTTGTCAAGGTAGAGCGCCGTTGTAAAGACAGATGCAAGTGCAAAAACACCAGCTCCGTAGCCAGGCGTGATGTAGCGGTCAATACCAATCGCATTACGAGCAAGATAGACTCCTGTGCCCGCACCTAGAAGGCCAACAGTGGCAGCAAACGCGGCTTTA
The DNA here is from genome assembly GCA_018239765.1 of Verrucomicrobiota bacterium. Taxonomy (GTDB): domain Bacteria; phylum Chlamydiota; class Chlamydiia; order Chlamydiales; family FEN-1388; genus SZAS-7. Next base: position 7,232 of record JAFEGT010000001.1, on the reverse strand, counting down.
GATTTCTCAAAAACCATTCCAGTAGCCACTTTCAAATAGGAGCCGGCTTCTTGACAGGCGGTAACTAATATTCCTGGAGTCGTAGTGACGCTTTCCTCACCAGGTCTATGAATCATCGTAGGGCCAACTGCTGCAGAGATGCCGGCAGTTGCACCTAAAAGGCCTACGGTTTGTAAGATGGTAGAACAGCGGCTCCATACCGTTGGAGCTGGCATCTTTATTTCCACATCTTCAGGAACCCCTAGCTTTTCCTTTATTTGATCATCTTCTGGCAGTGCATATGCGTTCATTATCTGCTTTCCAGTTCTGGAGGTAATATCAAAAGTAACAATCCCAACTGCCACTGGAAGCCATTTAAAATAGGGGTTTTGAAAAAGGGTCGTTGATGCAGCATAGGCACAAGCGCCAGTAACTATAACGCTTGAACCAATTGCTGTAGCAATTCCGATTCTGCGTTTTACAGGGTCTTCTATTCTGTCTACAGCTTGCCAAACAATGTCAGTTACTCGTCTCCATTGGGCCTTTTTAAGAACAGCAGCCCCTGCAGCTAGATAGGAACCCACTATGTTTGGAATGCTCATAAGCACACCCATAACAGAAGCCTGCGCAACAAGGGTGATAACCTTTGCTGCAGTTGCAGGAACTTGGGTGTTGCAGCATCGTCTAAAGAGTGCGATAAGTTTTTGGTCGAGTTTAAGTGAGTTTAAGTCACACTTTGCAAAAATAGCAAGTGATGCATCGGTGAGGGGGAGTTTGCGAAGCACTGGAATCACTCCGATTGGATCATCTGGAACGTAGCGAAAGATGGTGGCTGCTGTAAGCATTGTAAGGGCAATGCCTCGCATAACGTTTTGGGGAATTCTTGTGTCTTTTAGAGCTGTTGTCTGAATATATACAATTTTCCATGCATTCATGGCAGCACCAACTGTACCACTCATAATGGGCTCTTCTTCGAAGATAAATTGAAGGGCAGTTGCAGCAGCGCAGGTAGCTCCAAGAGCGATATACTGCTTGGCTCCTACGGGCATGAGTTTTCGTGCGGTCTTATCTTCTTTTTCTTCTGCATCTTCAGCTTCATGAATTCTCCACCAATTGTTTTTCCATTCGTTGATTTTTAATTCGCGAACCTGCTTTTCCGTTAAGGTAATTACCTTATCATCTACCAAAGGTTGTAATTCAATATCCTCATCTTCTTTATCAGTGGTCGGGTCAACAGCTTCAATACTAGAAAAATTAATAGGATTATTACTTATTGGTAAAGTCATTACTAACTCCTTATTATTAAGGAGAAAGTATACATATCAATAAGTTAAATGTATAGTAAATATATTATTATTGTGAATAGACATAAAAAAACCCAGCTTTACTTTTGGTAAAGCCGGGCGAATGAAACTTGCAAACTAACGGACTAGACTAGAATGTGTAGCCAAGTACGAGACGATACTCAATGCTTGAGCGATCTACATGTTTCTTGTTGTTGTGGCTGCCGTGTGAGTCGCCGCCGCGTGAGAAGAACTCCATCACTTCAATTTCTGGACGAAGTGACCAGTTTGAGTTCATCTTCCAGTTAGCGCCAAGTAAGAAAATGTTACCTACAGATTTGTAAGCGCTATTTTCCATTGTGTGGCGGTTATGGTTGTGCTTTGTGTTTGACTTAACTTGTAAGCTCATAGGATAGAGCAATGTGTAGTCAAAGTATGCATTCCAAGCGTCGTTAATTTGCTTGTTTACGCATACGCCAAACTGTGGGCTGTACCATGTAGCTTTTACACGAGCTTTGTTGCCATGCTTATGCTTTGTGTGGAAGTCTTGGAGGTATACGCCGTAACCAACTGTAGGAGCAACGAACCAGCCGTTTTCCATGTTGTAGCGCTTACCAAATGTAAGAGCGAAATCAGCTGTGTAGTCGCCTTTCACTTTTACATGGTGGTTATGAGCGTGGAGTTTACCATCGTAAACATCGCCGTAGCCAACAAGAGCTTTCATAAACATATCATCTTTTGTTACAAGAGCGTCTACACGTGTTGTCCATGTGTCGATGCCTTTAAACTTCAGATGATGGCCGTGTGAGCCTTTAAACTTCAGGCTGTCACGACGATAACCTTGTGACAATTCCAGTTCAGTTTTCATTGAACTGCTGCTGTTCATGTTCATAGCGTCTTGAGCTTGCACGCTACCTAATGAACCAACGCAGAGTACACCTGCTAAAAAGAGTTGTTTTTTGTTCATATAGTGTTTTCCTTGGTTTTTTTAATACAATGACGACTGTGCCATTTTTGCTGCACAATTGTCAAGAGTGAAAAATTAGAAAATGCAATTTTTTTCCAAATTTTATCGCCAGTTGAGAATGATTTTTCCGCATTTTGCATTGCGCATAAGTTCGAAACCATGCTCATACGCAGTGTAGGGTAGTTTATGAGAAATTACGGGCTCGAGGTCAATTCCTTCTTGTAACAGACGAATTGCCTTTTGCCATGTGCTAAACATCTCACGGCCGTAGATTCCTTTAAGTTCTAAACTCTTAAAAACCACTTTTGTGCCGTCTAGAGTGGTGTGTGGGGGCAAAATTCCAAGTAGTGCAATTTTGCCGCCACAGACCATTGCATCGATCATTTGATCAAGAGCTTTTTGTGCTCCTGACATTTCAAGTCCAACTGTAAAGCCTTCGGGAAATAGAAGTGGATCGCGTTTTGTATTGATGACGTGAGTTGCGCCCATTTTGCGTGCCATCTCAAGCCGTTCGTCATTGATATCTGTTGCCACGATATTGCGTGCGCCCACCTTTTTGGCAATCGCGCATGCCATCTGGCCAATAGGTCCGGCACCTGTAATCAGCACATCTTCGCCTACAAGGTCAAACGAAAGGGCAGTGTGCACAGCATTGCCAAAGGGATCAAGTATCGTTGCCACATCATCTGAGATCTCATTGGGAACTAAAATGGCGTTGAAGGCAGGAAGTGCAACATATTCAGCAAAACAGCCGGTTCTGTTTACCCCAAGGCCTTGGGTGTTTGGGCAGAGGTGATAAACCCCAGCCCTACAGCTACGGCACTCTCCGCAAACAATATGACCTTCGCCAGCAACTCTGTCGCCCTTTTTAAAGGAATGCACGTTGCTGCCTACTTCTGCAACAATGCCAAAAAACTCATGACCTGTAGTTATAGGTACGGGGATAGTACGCTTAGCCCATTCATCCCATTCATATATATGAAGATCTGTCCCACAAAGTGACGTTTGCGCTACCTTAATAAGGAGGTCATTTGGCCCCATTTGGGGCATTGGTGCATCGTAAAGCCAGAGGCCAGGTTTTGCATGGAGTTTGCCAAGAGCCTTCATGACTTCACCTTTTTGAATGCAGCTATGGCTCTATCCAAATGCTCACGTGTGTGACCGGCAGACATTTGCGTTCGAATGCGCGCTTGACCTTGCGGCACAACTGGGTATGAAAAGCTGACAACATAGACACCCTCTTCTAAGAGGCGCTTAGCCATATGCTGCGCTTTTTGAGCATCTCCTATCATAATAGGTATAATAGGATGAGAGCCGGGGACTATATTATAGCCAATAGCCTCCATGTGTCTTCGAAAGTAGCTTGAGTTCTCATGAAGCTTTTGGCGAAGATCGTCGCCTGACTCTACGAGATTGAGAGCTTCGATAGTAGTAGCACATATTGCCGGCATGAGTGAGTTTGAAAAGAGATAGGGTCTTGAGCGCTGTCTAAGCCAGCCGATCAGTTCTCGCTTTCCTGCAGTAAAGCCACCGGATGCTCCACCAAGAGCTTTGCCAAAGGTACTTGTGATGATGTCGATGCGGCCCATGCATCCTGCAAGCTCATGGGTGCCCTGACCATGTTTGCCTACAAAGCCCGTTGCATGCGAGTCATCTACCATAACAAGAGCATCATACCTATCTGCAAGATCGCATATGGCATTAAGGTTTGCCATAGTGCCATCCATAGAAAAAACGCCGTCAGTAGCTATAAGACGATAGCGTGCATTTTGCGCTTCTTTAAGCTTTTCTTCTAAGTCGCCCATGTCGTTATTACTATAGCGATAGCGCTGAGCTTTACAAAGTCTTATGCCGTCGATGATGCTTGCATGGTTGAGTGCATCGCTAATGACGGCATCTTCAGGGCCCAAAATTGTTTCAAAGAGCCCGCCATTAGCATCAAAGCATGATGAATAGAGGATAGCATCATCCATGCCAACAAACTGGCTTATGCGTGCTTCGAGTGTTTTGTGGATGTTTTGGGTGCCGCAAATAAAGCGCACGCTCGACATGCCAAATCCATACTGCGTTAGTGCCTCTTTTGCCACCTGTTCAAGCTCGTAGCTATTTGATAGGCCGAGGTAGTTGTTGGCACATAAATTGATCACTTCATGGCCATTTTCAAGCCGCACAACAGCCTGTTGAGGCGATGTGATGACCCGTTCTTCTTTATAGAGGCCTTCACGTTTAAGCGTTTCGGTCTCTTCTTGTAGCTTTTGGTAAAACATTTTTCTCATATGAGCCCACTCTACGAGCTCTGCGAGATTAAGATCAAGAGCCTCTTGCAAAACTCACTCCTTGCCCCTGCCCGTGCCCTTGCCCTTGCCCGAATTATTTTAATTTTTTTTCCACTAGAGCCCTTTTAAGGGCGTTATAATGGCGTCCTCAAGAGGGCTTTAGATGAATAATTGAACTTAGGGGGCAAGGGCAAGGGCAAGGGCAAGGGCATGGGCATGGGCAAGGGCAAGGGACGAGTTTTGCTAAAGGATTTTAGATCAAGATTTGGGATAGACCCAGTTTGGGTTAAGCAAAAGGGGAGCGTAGAGGTCGTCTTCCATAGGAATAACAAGCTCTTGGCACTCAGCTTGAGAGGGCGCACGGTCTTGGTAGATCACCTTGGGGGCTTCTTGGATGAGTGCAAGGGGTGTCTGTTCGTTACCCTCTCCCATGCAAAAGACTGCAGAACAGGCAAGAGAATCAAGCACATTCGTCATGGTTACGCGGAGAGGCTTGTTAAAACAGTCAGGCTTGTCGATGTAGCTATAGAGTGCCTGAAAGCCGCACCAGCCAATAGCAACACCTGTCACGCCTCGCCTCATCGGAGATGTGCGGCTATCAGTAATAATCACGCCAAATTGGCGGATGTTGTCTCGCTTTCGTATATGGTTCCAGAGAATCTCTGCAGACTTTTGGATATCTTTGGGGTAGAGAATATAGTAGCCATCGCCATTCGATTCGTCTATGCCGCTAGAAGGCAGTAGCATGCCATTTTTGATCGTAATCTGAACGCCGTGTGGCGCTTCTTGATCGAGGTAGGCATCTGATGAGCTGCGAATAAGCGCAAGTTTAGAGACGGTATCGTCCTTTGCAACGACAGATCCTTCAGTAAGGCTGACAATTTTAGAGGTAATGGCGAGTATCGACTGCTCTTTAACAGCCGGCAGGTACGCATCGATGAGCGCAAGGAGCGGTTCGTGCGGGCGGATGGCGTGGGTTTTAATGGCTACAATGTTCATGCTTGCCAAAGGCAGAATGCCACAGCACTTTCTTTGGAGTGGCTTATTGTGATAAGAAGTTCTGGGTTATCGAACCTTTTGGCAATAGCGGGGGAGAGGTTGATATAGGGTTTACCCAAAGAATCATTGAGCACTTCAATATCAAGCCAGCTGATGCCGCGAAAGCCGGTGCCCAACGCTTTTACCACGGCCTCTTTTGCAGCAAAACGTCCTGCAAAATAGGCTGGATTTCGTGCCGATGCTGGTAGCTGCTCATTACGAGTAAAGAGGCGGTTGATAAACTCCTCACCATGGCGCTCTATTGCCTTGGCAATTCGTTCGATCTCTATTATGTCTGTGCCGATGCCCTTAATCATTTCGTTATTTTGCCAGAATCAAGATTTTTAATAAATGTTTCAAGTTCGTTTTGTAGCTTGGAAGCCCCAAGATTTGGTTTTAAGGTATCAGAGAGCTTTTGTAGTAGTGAAGGATCTAGCTGGTGAAGGCGGTTTATAAGTTCTTTAGTAGCGGTTTCTGCATTGGCGGCAAGTGCACTTTGTCGTGCACATTCTAAAAGAACTGCAACAAGTTCAGCACTCTTTTGTGCTTCTTTTGCGTCTTTTATTCGCAGCTCTACTATCTTACGCTTTGCGGCAGGCAAGGTCTTATCTAGCGCTTCGAAGAGTGAAATGAGTTTAGTAAGTAAAACTCTTGCGTTAGCTACGGCTTGTTGTATTGAGGAAAGCGTATCGATTGAAACCGCTTTACCTGAAAGATACTGCTCGCGTTCAAGAGGGGGCACGGAATTCAGAAATGCGGAGCATGTCTCAGCGAGCGTCTGTTCATTTTTCCTCCAAAAATCAGGTTCTTGGGACTCGAGTACCTTTATTATGCGTGTCGAGAGCGGGCGCCGTTGATCCTCAAATTGATCTTTGGGTATCGCCGAAGTAATAAACTGCATCAGCTGCAGGATTTCTTTGGTTATCTCGTCTGAGGTTTCTGGAGGACTTGGCAGAGGGGGGAGGGTTAAAAGATCAAATATATCATCATTAAGATCAAGATATCCTACTCCATTCATATAAACTCCAAAATGTTGAGAAAAGCATAGATTGAAACGAAATAGTCGTCATCATCTTTTGTAAATGATCAACGATAAGAAGGATAAAACGATAAGAACGATAAAAAACAAAAAATAACAAGATAGACAGGATCGCCTGCGGCGGCAAGATAGAAAACAGGATAGAACAAGATCAAGAGGTTCTCAAGGTTAAAAATTTTAGAGCAGGAGGGTGATCGTCAATAATTCTCAATTTGAAAGGGCTTGGGTTACTTCAAACGATAAAAACGATATAACGATAGCAACGATAATGTTATAACAAATTTAAAAAAACGGTGATTTTTTATTAATTTATTTTTTATCCTTTTTATCGTTCTATCGTTTTATCGTTGAGAACCAACACGTAATTTGACGTCCACAAATTTTATATCTTTGTCAAGGTCTAAAGCGCTATCAGAAATATCTGTGAGCATATTTGCCAGCCGAATTTAATTTTCCTGACCGATCGTGTAAGGCGTTGAATTAAATTGGGGCGAAGCAGTAGACTCACACCTCATGCAAGCTTTTGAACCTTTAAAATTCCTCCAGCATCCACAATGCACTGTTATTAGATCCTATGAAACAGAAAAGACCAAAATCGTCTGCTTAGACAAGAAGGTATCCGTTTCTTATCCCGTGCCCTACTATTCCTA
>JAFEGT010000019.1 GCA_018239765.1 Verrucomicrobiota bacterium | reverse complement strand
CCGTGCAAATACTTGTCTTTTGTTCTGTAAAGCCAGCACGAGATGGGTCAAGCGGTGCTTCGATCCTGAAGAGACTTTTAAAACGACTCTTCTGCTCATCTTTATTTGGATAAGAAAGCCGCTGATCGGTTGCGTTAATGAGATGTGTAACAAAAAGCTCTTTAAACTTTTCTCGCTTCGCTTCTGGCAGTGCCTCTGCAAGCCGATCAAGATTAAGTTCAAAGGATTCAACTTTCGGATCTATAAAACCACTGAGAATTCGTGAGTAGACCTGACTGCTTACTCCATGAGCTGTAAGTTCCTTTTCTTCACGAACAGATATATTGGTATGCATGCCAATAACTTTTGCTGCAATCCGCTTAATTGGATTTTCTGTTTCGTTGCTAATACGTGCAAAATTGACAAAAACTGCGCTTTTTTCAGGCAAAAGAAGAAATCTATCACGAAAGGCTTTCCACATTTCTACCGTCTCAGGCTTAAGGGCATACAATGCACGCCCCTCGACCAGAACACTTTTTAAAAAATAAAACTCATTCAACGTTAAGCGATCTTCTTTGGAAGTTTTTCCAGGAAGCGCCTTGGCAAGAGCGGCGACTTTACGAGAAATTGCAGGGATAGACACCCCAATAGGCAGCTGAAAGAGTGCACCATGCATACCCTCTAGTTGCGCTCTATTTTCTGCAACAAATGCCATAACTTCCTGCAGCTTCGGATATGCCTGTAAAATTTCTTCGGGTGGATTTTGAGATAAATATATTCTGACCCAGTAGACCACATGGTATCGGGCCGCCATCTGCTCTTCGCTCCACGACTCACGATCGTCCCAGGTTTCAATTGCCATGCGACACTCATTGAGATCGATTTGGTTAAGAGACCCAAGTTGTAATGGTTCAAATACATCAGCAACATAATCGACATACTTCTTCAGTTCAGGAAATTTGGCAATAGCATCGGATCCATACGAATCTCTTAGCCACTTTGAAAGATCAATAGCACTTTCTACAGGCACCTTACTCAAATCTGGCAATAGTTTGAGAAACTCATGATCATCTGTCAGTTTTGACAAACGCTCCGGATCTTTCACCCACTCTAGAAGGTTTGTAAGAAGCGCAACTCTCACATCAATGTTCTGTATATATACCGCATCTTTGATAGATGCCTTCATTTCAATTTTTTGCGCATCCGGCAATAGCTTTAAAAAGCGCTTTTTTGCCTCTTCAGAAAGCTCAGGGGCTAACTTTTCTGCTATTGGGGCTTCTGGAATCAGTTTTTTTAGATAGTCAATACAAGCTTTCTCTTTTTGGGGATCTGTAGGGTCGCGAATATAGTCGACAACAAGGTGAATATCGGTATAGCCATAATCATTAAAACCAAACCCAGATCTGGCAAAAAATGCTGCCTGAGCGCTCACTTCGCCGTTTGGACTCACAACAGGCTGTAAGGGCGCTGCACTCCACCAAGCAAGAAACTGTGCACGTCGAGGCTCATCAGATAGCAAGCTAGCAAGCTCGTTAAGGATCGTCGGAATGTCCTTTGCGTCAGTCGGATGTATTGGAGTGAGCGCCTTCATAAACTTGATATCGCCATCCGCAACTTCGATGGGAACTGAGCGTGGAATAAGCACAGCAGGATCAAATAACTCCAAAAGATATCCTGGAATGGCAACTCTTACTGGACCTGAATGATGTCCCTGTTCGATTTCTGTAGCGGTTGGTGGTTTTTTTAGATCCTGCATGTATGTTTTAATCGCTTGGAGAGAATTAATTTCCGAATGTGGAAACCAAGGGTCTTGATCGTTGAGAAGTTTGCACGATCTGAGCTCTTTGATAAGCTCTTTGACACTATCATGCACCTCTTTTCCCCGATACATGTGTATCCAGCAGCATAAAACAAGGCACACCTCATCCTTTGAGAGCATATTCTTTGGGCCTACTGACTTCAGCTTTGTTGTAAGGAGTTTGATTGCAGCACTATACTTTTCTGCCACATCATGCTTTTTCCAATCTTCTGTAGAAAAAACTGAACCTTTTATTGCTCGTGCGGGTGAATTGAGATTGGCAAAGAGCGGAAGCCTGCTGCAGGCCTGCACTATGCGCGATTTAAACGCCTTCCCAGCATCCGGAATCGTCTCGGTAAAAAATGACTGTATGACATTAGGAATAATTTTCATTTAACCCTCGTCATACAGTTAAATAATTTAATAGTAAAGTGCAAAGCGCTTGGGTTTTTGTAGTAATTCTGTTACTATTTTGGCCATTTACGGGACAAACCTATGAAAGAACTACCAAAAGCCTTCGTTGCAAGCGATGTTGAAAAAAAATGGTATCAGTTTTGGGAGCAAAATCAGCTCTTTAAAGCCGATCCTACTTCGGATAAAAAACCCTACTGCATTATGATTCCTCCTCCCAATGTTACAGGGGTGCTTCATATGGGCCACGCCCTTGTGAATACACTGCAGGACATCCTTATCCGCTACAAGCGCATGTCAGGCTTTGATACACTCTGGATGCCAGGCACTGACCATGCGGGTATATCCACACAGGCTGTTGTCGAAAGAAACATATTTCAAACTACAGGCAAGCGTAAGCGTGATTTTTCCCGCGAAGACTTTTTACAGATCGTCTGGCAATGGAAAGAGAAGAGCGAACGCGAAATTGTAGAGCAGCTTAAGGCACTAGGAGCCTCCTGCGACTGGTCGCGACAGCGCTTTACTATGGATACCGCTTACTGCCACGCTGTTCGCGTGATGTTTAAAAAGCTTTTTTCCGAAGGCAAAATATACCGCGGAGACTACCTTGTAAACTGGGATCCAGTTACAGAAACAGCTCTTGCCGACGATGAAGTTGAATATGAAGAAAAGTCAGGCTTTTTATGGCACTTTCGCTATCCCCTTGTAGATGGCCGAGGCCACATCGAAATTGCAACGACACGCCCTGAGACTATGCTGGGAGATACCGCTGTTGCTGTAAACCCACGCGACGAGCGCTATAGAAATTACATCGGCAAAAAAGCCCTACAACCACTTACAGGCAGAGAATTACTGATTATCGCCGATGAGCATATCGACCCTACCTTCGGTACAGGCGCTGTAAAGATCACTCCTGCGCACGATCATAACGACTATTTAATGGGCCAGCGCCACAACCTCGAAATGATCAACATCATGACAAGCGATGGCAAAATCAACGAAAATGGCGGAGAGTTTACCGGCAAATCGATGCTTGAAGCAAGAGATGCCGTTACTGAGGCGATGAAACAAAAGGGCTTTTTTGTAAAGGCAGTACCTCACCTTAACCGCGTAGGAGTTTCATATCGATCAAAGGCTATAATTGAGCCGCATCTTTCAAAGCAGTGGTTTGTAAAGCTTACAGACTATAAGCCGCACCTGAAAGAGATCGTAAAGACCAACAAGGTCAAAATTTTGCCGCATCAGTGGGAAGCAACCTACTATCACTGGATTGACAACCTTCATGACTGGTGCATCAGCCGACAGCTCTGGTGGGGTCACCGCATTCCTATCTGGTACAACAAGGAAGATCCTGAAAAGATGATCTGCCACGATGGTGAAGGCGAGCCTGAAGAGGTACAGAAGAACCCCGACATGTGGTATCAAGACCCAGATGTGCTTGACACCTGGTTTTCGTCCTCATTATGGCCAGCAGCAACGCTTGGATGGCCAGAAAAGACGCCTGAACTTAAAAAATACTATCCAAACTCAACGCTTATCACCGGCCATGACATCCTCTTTTTCTGGGTTGCTCGCATGCTGATGATGGGTGAAGCAGCTATGCATGAAGTGCCCTTCCCAGAAACCTACCTGCATGGACTTATCTACGGTAAATCCTACTGGAGACAGCCTCCAGGTGGACCTATTATGTATGTAACCGAGCAAGAACGTAAAGAGTATGATCTTGGAAAAGAGATCCCTAAAGATGTTTCCTCAAAATGGGAAAAGATGTCCAAGTCAAAGGGCAACATCATCGATCCATACGAAATTATTAACGAGTATGGAACTGACGCCTGCCGCATGGCGCTTGCATCAAGCGCTACAAGTATGCCACAGATTGACCTTGACCGTCGCCGCTTTGAGGAGTTTAAGAACTTTGCAAATAAAATCTGGAACGGCGCGCGCTTTGTGCTGATGAACGTCGAAGACCTCACAACCTTTTCTGAAGGCCTCGATGAAAAGCTCCTTAGCCTTGAAGACCGCTGGATTTTAAGCCGCTTAAACGACGTAACAAAAGAGGTGCATCGCGCCCTTGCTGTCTATAGCTTTGATAGAGCCACAACAAGCGCCTACGACTTTTTCTGGAATGAGTTCTGCGCCTACTACCTTGAAATCATCAAACCTGTCCTCTTTAAAAAGGCAGGAAATGAGGAAATCAGAGTAAATAAGCAGAAGCTGCTTGTGATACTGCTGTTGCAAGCTGTGCGACTTTTACATCCAATGGCACCATATATTACAGAAGAGCTCTTTCAGCTGCTTAAGGAGCGCTTTCAGGCAACTGGCACAGCTGATGCCTACACGACTGAAGCACTCTTGGCCCTACAGGCTACAGGCTGCATAGTAAGCGCCTATCCGCAACCGATTGACGCCTTTACGGCAAAAGACGCTGAAACAAACTTTGAACTTTTGTCAAAAATCACCTATACAATCCGCAATATCCGCGGAGAGATGAAGGTTCCAGTTGGCCTTGCTTGCGATGTCTGCATCATGGGTAAAGAAAGCGACCCAGAATATGTGTTAGCAAAAGAGCATGCATACTTACTAAACTCTCTTGTAAAAAACAGATCGCTTACCTTTAGCCAAGAAGCCCCCAACGCTCATGGTTCAAAGGCTATTATCAATGGCCTTGAGCTTTTGGTGCTCGTGCCAACTGAGATGAAGGAACAGGAGCGTTTACGTCTTGCAAAAGAGGAAGAGAAGCTTGTGCGCATGCTCGAAGGCCTTGAACAGAAGCTTTCTAATGCAAACTTTTTAGAAAAAGCACCTCAAGATGTAGTAAAAAAACTTTTTGAGTCGAAAGCTCAATCAGAAAAACAGCTTGTTACGATTAAAGCAGAACTTCAAAAGTTGACATAAATCGGCAATCAGGTGATCATTTAACCATACCATTTTTGGAGGATCGTATGTATTCAAAAGCAGAGAACATCGCAGTTTTAAAGAATGAGGCCGTACAGATACTTATCGGCGTTGGTCTACTTGCCTGCTGCTCACAAATTTCTATCCCCCTTCAACCTATTCCAATCACCATGCAGAGCGTGGCTGTATTGCTTATTGGCCTTTTTTACTCACAAAAGACGGCAATTAAGACCGTTTTAGCCTATCTCGCTGTTGGCGCTATGGGCGCTCCAGTATTTTCCTGCATGGGTGCTGGTGTTATCCACTTTTTAAAGCCATCAGCCGGCTTTTTATTTGGCTTTTTGGCAGCAGTCGCTCTTATGACCTATGTACGCGACAGAATTCAAAAAGAGACATTTCTTACCCAGCTTCTTTGCTGCACACTTGGCACAGTTGCTCTATTTGCTGTTGGTGTAAGCTGGCTTGCATGCCAGATCGGCATTGAAAAAGCGATTATGGTAGGTTTTGTACCATTTATTGTTCCAGGCATCGTTAAGGGCCTCATTGTAGCTGCTGCTTGCAAGCACATCAAGGCAACTCGCTGGGCATAAATGCGCAACGTTTTAGCACTTCTGCTCCTCACTGCAGCATCTCTTGCTGCAGACATAAACCATATTGCTAATCTGCCGCACGTCGCGCGTAAGCTTTATGCTGCTCATCCAAAATCACGTTCCAGAATTACCTACTGGAACCGTGGTTTTAAAAAACTAAGTGATAATCAAATCCTACGCACGCTCGAAGCGATCTTAGAAAGCAACGAGGAGCATAGAAGCAACGTCTGGAAGTTTGCCGGTATTGGCTATAACGAACTCTTTGTACGCAACTGGGGTAAAGAAAATCGCGACGAGATGGATACTTTGCGCTCCAAATTAATCGCCCGTTCTAAGCACTGTTTTTCGACCCACGCTTATGCGATAGAAACAGCCGGACTTCTTATTAAGAATGGTGGCAAGCGCAAACTTGTGCATCCATACGCCTTCAATGAACTTACAAAAAATATCTTTATTGCGTGGGAAGAGAGCGGCCTACCACTTTCGTTCGCAGAATATCTTGAAAATCACGTTGAACCAGAGATTGTACAGGAAGTACAAAACACTACCCTCACCTACCTTACGGCAAAAGAACGAGAGCAGTTTCGAGTAAGTTACGACAAGGATGGCCTCAAGATTGGTGGGAAGAAGCCAAAAGATGGTTGGTATATGTATGTACTTGGTGGCAAACCGCTTAAACTCTACGCCGCCAAGAAGCAAAAGGGCACACTTCATCACACCTGCTTTTTAAAGGGCATTCCAGTTCCCTCCGCAGGTGAAATTGAAATATATAAGGGCGAAATTGACTGCATCTATATGCGTAGCGGACACTACCGCCCTACTGTTGAAGATGGCATGCGCCTTCGCGAATTTCTTCAGCAGCCAGAATATATGGGAGAAAGGGCAAAAGATCTCGAGGTTATCCCGCACGAGTCGGAACCGTAGATGTTTCTTTTTCTTTTAGGGCTTGCGCTCTACCCCCTTTCCGATCTTTTAGTTCAGCATTTGATGCAGCTCTACTCTGTAGAGCAAACAACATTTCTGAGAGCTTTCTTGCGCCTTATTCCCCTTCTGTTAGCAGGCATTGGCAGCTATGGGCAGATCTTTCGGCCGAAGAACCCTGTGGGCCACCTTACACGGCTTCTGGTAAGCATTGCCTACTCACTTAGCTTTATGTACGCCATCTCTATTGGCTCACTGACAGTTGTCTATACCTTTAGCTATACCTCTTCGATCTTTATGATCATCCTCAGC
>JAFEGT010000018.1:8808-22342 GCA_018239765.1 Verrucomicrobiota bacterium | reverse complement strand
CTGCGTTGCATCGTTAATGATCTCTTTTATCTCAATTTGCGTCTCAAGGCCTGTAAAGCGCTTCTCTTCGATAGAAAGAAGAAGTGTGCGCACATCCCCCTCAAGCCCATCTGTCTTGAGCTCTTCTGGATGCTCTACAAGCGCAGGTGTGATTCCCACTTCATAAAGGCGTAAAAGGAGTGCTTTGCGTAAGAGCTTACAGCATGTGCCAGGATCAGATTTTTGTTTTATCGCTTCCAGTATAATATCACGGCTCTTTCCGCTTTTAGAACGACTTTCAAGCCACATTCTTTTCAAAAGATGCTGTGCGGCAAGTGCTGCTGCTAAAAAGAGCACAGTATAGAAAAGTAGAATATTTTGAAGGTGGCGCGCATGGCTGTTATCTTGCCCAAGCATAATATTACCCTGCACCTCTATCGGCAAGACAGCAGGAGGCATACCATCCATATTTGGCGGCTCTATTTCCGCACGTTTGCCAGGCTTTACGGTGATTACTATGGGATCGCTCTGTTTTACTACATAGGTCTTTGAGATAGGGTCAAATGAAGAAAACTGAATCGAAGGTATAAGCGTGATGCCGCTTACTATTGGCCTCATATTTACTGTAAAACGCTTTTGGCCATCTTTCATCTCTCCAACAGGAGCTAAGTCACTCAGACGAAAAACGTCCTTAAACCCCTTTTGAAGACTTAAATCAGGAAAGTGAACAGTATCATAATCACCACTTCCAGAAACAGTCACCTCCAACGTTATTTTCTCTCCTACGGTGATGTTGGTAGAGCCTACAGACCGCACCTTCCAGTAAAAAACACCGAGGGCACCGTTGAACGAAGGCGGCATCCCCTCTTTGGGAAATGGCAAGACAGTCACCTGAACGTTTGGAGCATCTGCCTCGATCATGGTTTGTGATACAACTTTATTGCCGTAAATATCTTGCCCAAAAATATATCCCTCAATATTCGAGGGGCCTGAGTTAAACACTCCCGGATCTATTGCCACTGCCTGTTGCGAGATCAGCTGAACAGTGCTATCGCCCTGAGACAAATTGTCAATTTTTGGAGCACCTACGGTTCTAAAGCCAGAAAATTCAAGCAGCGGAAGCTTTTCTTTTGTGAGCTGTATTGGATTTCTGAAGGATATTGAGTACTGAAATGTCACCTTTTGACCTGGATAAAACGGC
The DNA here is from genome assembly GCA_018239765.1 of Verrucomicrobiota bacterium. Classification (GTDB taxonomy): domain Bacteria; phylum Chlamydiota; class Chlamydiia; order Chlamydiales; family FEN-1388; genus SZAS-7. The sequence continues at coordinate 21,162 of JAFEGT010000018.1, read as the reverse complement.
CCCTTTTCAACCACCCGAGCTTCCAGCAGCAGCTCATTGGTACTTGTAGAACCGGCTACTTCAAAAGTAACTGCAGGCGATGAAATGATACTGTTGCCTACTTTAACCTTTACTGGAGAAAGAAGATAAAGCCCTCGTGGCTTTGCAGGCATCTCAAAGCTGTATTTAGAAAGAATAAGCGTATCGGCGTCATTTGCGGCCTTTCCTGCGGGCTCGCTATCGCCTATTTTTTTTACTGAGAGAGGCTTGCCATCTATACTAAAGCTCGATTCATCCACCATTTGGCTATTTGTGCGCGTGATGGCAATCATTCCAACAATGGGGCTATTTTGAAAAGTGGCAGCGATCTGTACCGATATTCTGGCGGGCATATCTGCCGCATCTAATCCCAGGGTGAGGAGGAGCAAAAGGAGCGTGTGAGCAAGCGTTTTCATAATCATACTATGTAAGAAAAAATTCGTTTCTCGTCAACAACAAAGACGAAAAACTTCCATTAAATCTTTAATCCGTATAGACTTAGCGTGAAATATGAGGTAATATGCGTATTTCATCAATAATTCTTCTGTTACTTTCCATAATCCATTGTGCATCGGCAAAAGTAGAAGTGGCGCCTAATTGGGACACTCTCTCGAGGGATGAAGCACACGAGCTACTCCTGTCGGGCAACTATGATCCACAAAAAATTTCTAATGGCGGCGACACCGCTCTTCATAATGCGGTAAAAAAGCAAGATCTCACAGCAGTAAAGCTCGCACTCTTTGTTGGAATTGAACCCTCAATTGCCAATAAAGCAGGCGATACAGCCCTTCACCTTGCCGCAGCAAAAACAAACCTTTCAATTACAGAAGCACTTGTTCAACATGGAGCTCCCCTACATTGGCCCAATAAACAGGGTGACACCCCGCTCCACATTGCAGCTGAAAAGGGAAATCTTGACTTCGTAAAGTATTTAATAAGTCAGGGTGCCCCTCTTACTGTATTCAATTCGCAGGAACAATCACCCTACCATAAGGCTCTCGGAGCAAATAAAGATGAAGTCGCAGCCTATCTGATAGAGCAAGGCTATGTTCCCGATGACCCTAATAAAGACATGCTGACAGCGCATGGCTACTCGCCATCTCTTCGCAAAAGCGAGCTGATTGAAAAGGCAATTGAACGTGATGATAGAAGGCTTGTAGAAAGACTTCTTGTTGAGATGAATCCTACTACTGACTGGTATTGCTACAACGCAGGTCTCGTAAAAGCCATAGAAAAGGGCAATCTATACGTAGTGTCACTCCTAATGGATCATGGCGCAAAAGCAGACTGGAATTTCATCAAAGACCGCCCATATGATCACTACACAACAGTGCAAGATGCGGCAAGAACTGGCAAAGGCGCAATTCTTGCGATTTTACTTACTGATAAGGAAATATATCTGGATGCCCGCGATGAAAAAGGGGCAACGGCTCTACACTATGCTGTTGTAAATGGCGACATCTATGCAGTGCAGCTTCTTATCGATCATGGAGCTAATGTCAACATGATGAGCCATTCAGAATGGAAGCGTGGCTCCATTCCAGAAGATTCCTGGACATCCTACGACTGGGACGCATGGGCAGGAGCCGATTCGGCTCTTCCTCACCGCTTTACAAAGCGCCAAGAGGGCAATGTCTATCCTGTAATAAGCCCGCTGTCACTCGCCCTTGAAAGGCATCCCAATAACGTCGCCCTTATAGAGCTGCTAAAGAGCCATGGAGCTAAAGAAAATTACTCTCCATCGGCCTGGGACAAAAAATTGAGGTTTTAATGCGCTATTTATTCTTACTTTTCATTTCCGCATCCCTTTTTGCAGGTGATGCTGAAATTTTGCAGCATGCTCAAAAAACGCTTCCACACTATGGTGTGCTGACGCAAAAAGGTAATGGATTTACCTACTTAAAAGTCTCAGACAACTACATCCACGAGCTTTTTGAGCTTATTGATGATGCAGAGTTTAAAAAACCACCCTATTTTCGTAGAGCAGATGCCCCTGGTGCACATGTGAGTGTACTGTATGAAAAAGAGGGTGAAAATGCGGGCCTTATCAAACAGCTTGGCAAGCCCTTTTCATTTCAAATAAGTGAAGTTGCGCGCGTGAAGGTACGTAACGAAAAAGAATACCTTATCTTGCGAGTAGTATCACCAGAACTGGAACAGTTTCGAATGAGCCTCGGCCTCAAGCCAAAGCTGCAAGGCCACGACTTTCACATCTCGATTGCCGTTAAAAAACTATAAAGATTAAGCCCTCGACTTAATCGCAAAGTCCGGCCCCTTTTATTTCCGCAAGTGAGGGGTCAGCCCGGCCCCTTTTCACAAAACGGTGGAGTGGTGCACCTCAGAATTTTTGTTTGGGGGAATATTCATGAATCGGTTAAATTATATTCAAAATTTTGAAAGAGGGCTTCTATGAAGAAAAATGGCAATAATTTCTCATGTATTGATTTTGGTCCATTTGAAAACTTGAGCCAATATTGCTTTGAACACCCTAAGCTGACAGAAGGAGTGGCGGGCAAACTATTTCTCAAAAAGGAACTCGCTCTGACCAGTATGGAGGTATCCTTGAATAAGTTTCCTGCAGGAACTTCCATGCCATTTAGTCACAAGCATCGCGAAAACGAGGAGCTTTACCTTTTTCTAAAAGGGAAAGGTGAGTTTTGTGTGGACGGCAATTGGTTTGAGGTTCAAGAGGGATCTGCAATTAGGGTAGCTCCTAACGGAGTACGCACTTGGCGCAGTTCGTCTTCTGATGAGCTTATTTTTATTGTAATCCAAGCAAAAGCTGGGACTCTGGAAGGAAGCTCTATTCAGGATGGCATTCCAGTTCAAACATAATCCAGGATTGGGGTCAGACCGGACAATAGGACATTTCATTCAAGATGTGTAGATTGATTTAGGTTTTTTGAATGAATAAAAGCGGCGCGCGGGATCAGCTACACAAAGCTAAATTGACCCACTTGGAATTCTTCCCGCTTGAAGTCGTGTTCTGATGGTTTTTTACTGATTTTTCATTTTTACATGAGATACTTACGTGTTTTGATCGAAATCTGACTTTTTCTGAAATGCAGGGAACCTAGCCAAGAATAGCCCTGATAGCTACATGTAGGCTTTAATCTTCCCAATGGGGTGTGTCACAGATGTTGTCACAATGAGGTGGGTCTATATATGGTGGATCAGGCCCCTTGTGACACAGAGCCTTCACAGGCTCTGCTCTGGATCATTCTTGCATTTTATTTTAGCCCCTGCTACTTTTGTGGCTTACCAAATTACTTTATAAGAAAATCATGAAGAAATTGTTTCTATTCTTGATGCTCTCCCTTCAAACTCTCTTTGCATTAGATCTACCTCAGAGTACAAACTCTGAACATTTTGAAATATTCTGCAGCGAAAAAGACAAAGAAGAGATTGTCACTCTTCTTCAATCATGCGAGACGCTCTATTCTAAACTTTCAGAAGAATTTCACTCACAATTTTCCTCCAAAATTCGGATCCGGCTTTTTCCTGATATAGTCACATTCCATGAAGCAATTGATACCGAAGATGCCCCCGACTGGTGGATTATCCAGTATGGCAATCCCATTCAAATGGTTTCTCCACTGAATCCTGGTTCATATCACTCAGCTGAGAATGTGAGAAAGGCCCTTTTAAAAGCAGTGGTGCAGACCTTTATTTATCATAAGTTTCCCCAATGCAATGCGCCGTGGTGGTTAATCGCGGGAGTTACAGCAAAAAGAGTAGATTGGCCATACCAGAGAGTGACTTCGTTTTTTCCAGAGGTCAACGAATTAGAAAATTCAACTTATGGATTACCTGGAATGGGCTGGTGTGCCGTGTCGCTTACTTCTTACATTGAAGAAAACTATGGCTGGGAAGCTCTGCTTGAACTTCTTGAAGATTATTCTTCTTTTGAACAGGTCCTAGGACTCTCAAAAGAAGCACTAGTAAATCAATGGCATGCATTTCTCAAAAATCAGTCACGGGGTCACAGTCACGGGGTCACAGTCACGGGGTCAAGTTTGCTATGACAGTTGATCGATAGACACGAAGTGTCATAGTGTCAGGCCTGACCCCNNCCCCCCCCCCCCCAAACTTAGGTGACCCCACCCCCCAAACTTAGGAGCCTATCCCATTCAGATAGCCTCATTTACAGCTCGTTCAAAAGCCTGTGCAGCTGAGAAATTAGGTACATCGGACAGGAAAGAAGCGTGTAGGTAACCCGAACACCTAGTGAGTTCACAACATCTATCTTGCCAAGACTTGGGGTATCAGAATTGATGCGGATGGCTATAGGGTATTCTTTTATGCCCATGAAAAGATGTAAGGACTTAAGTCCGCCGGCCGTACCAGCTTTTACTTCGATCGGTATTACCTGAGACTTGTGCTGCAGAATATAATCTATTTCAGCATCTGATCCCTTTTTTTCGCGCTGCCAGTAATAAACTTGAGGCTCTTGGTATGCAGGGAAGAGCACCCTGAGTTGCTGGCCAACCAGCTGCTCTGCAATACCACCATTATTTACCAAAATGAGTTCGTCTAAGCCTGCAAGTTGATCCAGGGCAAGTCCTAAAGCGTTTGAGCAGAGGCCAACGTCAATAAACAAACCCTTAAAAAACTTATCGTTAACCTCTGCTCCAAGAGGAATACCATTCGCAGCAGTGCTTTTGATAAAGTGACAAATTCGTGCTTGTGATAACAGTGTAAAGGCTTTTTTGACACTTTCACTGGAAGCCGCAGGATTGGCATTTTTGTAAATAAAGCGTTTTGCTAATTGCCGTGGAACGGATATAAGCACTTCTTCGAGCCTTTCTATAGGTGTGTGTTGTCGATATTTGGCAAAATCGTCTCGATAGGTTGCTAGAAGACTTGTGTGAATCTGGTGTATTGCTGATAACGAGCGACTACTTATCCATGCAGAAACAGCTGCAGGAAGTCCACCGACGATAATATATTCTTTCATGAACTGCATCAACTTATCATGAATAGTCTGCGGAATGATTTTTCTTAAGCTATAGGCTTTTAGATACTCTAGCAGGGGAATCTGCTCATGTGCCATCAGAAACTCATCGAATGATAGAGGCTCTAAATGCATATAGGTAATTCTTCCTACAGGCATGCTGAAGGTATGGTCATTGAGAACAAATTCAAGAAGTGAGCCTGTAGCGATAAGCGCAAGTTCCGGCATATCTTCGGCAAACCAGCGCAATTTTGCAAGAAGCTCAGGAAAGGTTTGTATCTCATCCAAGAAGAGCAGCGTTTTGTTAGGGTCGATGGATTTATTGAAACGAGCCCCTAGCAGGAGAAGAATTTCAGCTGGGTCATTTGAGCTAAAGAGCGATATAAAGTCACGTTGGTTTTCAAAATTAATCTCCAAAAGCTCAAGATTTTCAACCTCAGCAAACTTCCGCACAAGCCACGTCTTGCCAACTTGCCTTGCGCCTCGCATAACAAGCGGTTTTCGTGTTGGGCTTTTGATCCAATCCTGTAAATAGGCTATCCGGTCTCTTTTCATTAGTCCTCGGGTGCTATAAGACTCATTATGCCCGATTGTGCAATATAAGAAAAGAAAAAGAACCCCTTCTTTTGTTGGAGCCTTCAATAAAAGAACCCCTTCTTTTTTCGACATGTCTTATATAAGAACCGGTTCTTTTATAAGGAGACTTTGCGTCAAGCTTCTTAATCGTGGGTTTAAGGCCCTGAGGTTAAAAGTGCAAGGGGCCCTCTGTACAAAATCAATGGCCTTAGCCAATGGCCAAAGTTCCCAAGGCAAGGGGTGGTTCATGATCGACGACACGCCGTTCTATATAAGAAGGGTTTATAACCAGCACAAAATTGTTCCGAAAGAAGCCCTCGCCAAAGGGATCAGGAACCATAGTAGAAAATTTACGAAATGTATTATTGCTAATTTGAGGAACTGGCCCAAGCACTCGGCCCAAGAGCCTCTTCTTCTAAAAAGGTGCCTTATGGCAAAGTTATTGGCATTGACCCTTCAGATTCTATGCTAGAAAAGGCCGAAAGCACCCAAATCTCAAGCAACCAGATATACATAAAACGTCTACTTTTTGCATGATTAGGGTATAAGAGTCTTTTGCAAAATTACGAGCGGGCGATGCCATCATTGCAGCCACAGCAAAGGAAAACAACCGCATCCTTGCTACAGCAAATGCAAAGCACTATCGCTCGATAGCCGACCTAGAGCTCAAAGTTTTTAAACCTTAGCAACCCTTAGACTTTGCGGAGCTGCTTGATGCTGCTGCGGCGCTTTTTGGCTTCCAAAACCTTTTCTTGGGCCCGTTTTGAGCGCTTGCGCTTTTGCCGCCGCTTCTTTTCTATCTCTTGAATCTTTTCGGTTTTGATTTTGAGGATTTGCGAGGCGATCTTTTCGCAAAGCTCGCGCCTTGCGTAGATGCGGTTGAGCTCACGCGAGCGCGTCTGCTGGCATTTTACCTCTAGGCCAGAGGGAATATGCTTGAGATAGACACAGGAGGATGTCTTTTGCAGGTTTTGCCCACCTCGCCCAGAGCCAAGGATGAACTTTTCAACAAGGTCCGCTTCAGTGATGCCAAGCTTTGCCATCTCAACTAAAATGTCTTCAATCTTTACCATGGTCGCTTGCCCGAGACTTGTGGAATATTTTGCGTTTTTATACTTGTATCATCTCGTTCCATCTCCTGCAAAAGCCGGATAGAAAGTTCGGGATTTAATTTAAGAGACTGCTTTTGAGTAGATGCGGATTGATCTGACTCTGACTCACTTTCAGATTTTTGGCTATGGAGGATCTTGCTTGCAGCATCAAGATCTTCAAGCACGCGCTGCATGTCGGTGATGTTGTTGTATGCATCCTGAAGCAAAGCTTGAACTTTTTTGAATTTGTCGCCTTTAAGCCCGCTTTGCGCAGATTGTATGAGGGTTTTTTGCATAGCAAAAAGAGGCTCTACTGCAGGCTGAAAGCGCATCATAAAGATGCTCTTTTTCTGAAACTCTACACCAAAGTCGACTCTTGCTGTAACACCTTCAAGAGTATCTGTCTGGCCGGTAAGCATCTCTCTTAGCCAAAAGAGCTCTATAGACATGGTAAAGAAGTCTCTATCAGTTTTATTTTTATCGGTAAACCATGTACGACGCTTCATAAGATCTTGATAAACCGCTTTATCTGTTTGCATAAGGCCCAACAGATGCATCAAGAGCTCATAGTCAGTCTTTGCGGTAAAGGGGTCGATGCTTCGATTTACCTGTAGTGCATTTGTTTCATCTATTACTACACCAAATAAAAATGAGAGTGCACTCTTAGGATCAACAAAAAACCAGCTCTTCATTACGTCCTGAAAAAGAAGGAGCGGCGATTCGGTGTGACGCATAGCAGCAAGTGGCTCAAGGGCCTTATCAATCTGCTTGATTTTGATGCGGTCAAAAAGCGGATCTACAGTCTTCATAAGCGCTTTATAATCCACCTTAGAGGCGCCATGAAGCTCTGTGACAAGATCTTTGTAGGTTTTACCCTCTTGCTGAGTGAGGATTTTCCAGTAATAGGCATCATCGAGTGCGCCATTTAGACTTAAAGGTGCATTTTGAAGCCGTTTTGCGAGACCGGTCGCATAAGGAGAGTGCTTTTTTTCTAAAAATCGCACAAAAAAGTCCCGTTCTTTATCCCACTGGCGATTCCAAAAAGCGCTATTGGTAAGTGATGCCTCCATGGCCATATGGATGCGCTCATCTAGCATCGCTTCTACGTCGCTATTGGTAAGCTCAGCCTGTATGAGTAAAATCAGGGTCGAAAGGCTTTCAAGAGTTTCTAAAGTTGTTTCGATATCATGTGTTTTTAGTGTTTCACGCAAGCGCTCAAGTTCCGTTGCAAAAAACTGACGAAGCTCTGCCACCTCTCTTTTAGCAGGCGCCTGCAAATAAAGCTCAAGGCGGTCAAGACAGAAAAGCAATGCCACTTCATTCTGATTTTTATACTTTTGCATGTAAAGCGAAAGGCTAGAATCAACAGATTTGGCTGAGTAGAGCTCCATAAGAGCAAAAATCTGCTCTTGGATCATTGCTCCAAGCTCATCTAAAAGAGCTGTTTTGTCTAGCTTCTCATAACGAAGAAACTGCTGAAAGATGGATAAGGCATGGCTGATATTGAGAATATCTTCCTTTGCCTGCGTTTTTATGACGAACATAGGCTGAGCAATATCTTTTAGTGAGCTCTTTTGGGTAAGCTGATCCAGTTTTTTACTATAGAGCTTTGCGGACTCTAGCGCCTCTTCTACCTGATCAATCTCCTGCTGTGTATAGTTAGCAGTTTCTACAATTTTTTTAAGTTCACCCTTGGCATACCCTATAGAAGAGACTATGCCATTGTAGACAATCTGTAGAGCAAGCTCCGGCGTTGTTTTGGCTAGCAGCTGATCGTCAATTTGGTTAAGTGCAAGCAGTGCCTCCCAATACTTATTTGCGTTGGCGTAGATTACTGAACAGTCATAAAGAACTGTCGCTCGCTCTTCTGCAGTAAGATCGGTCTCTAAAAGCTTTTGAAGCTGCTGGAGAGCCAAGTCGCCTCTACCTGCTGTTGCAAATTCTATTGCCGTATCTACAGCACGTTCATCAGCCGTTAGATTTGTTGCAAAAAGGAGCACAAATAGTACTGCAGCCTTTTTCTGATACTGCGGCAGAATAAGCCCAAAAAAGATCAAAAGGGCACTTAAGGCAATGAGTAAAACGACATTTAATGGCTGCCGAGGAGCCACGCTACTACTTTGCGAAGCTACGTTAGATCCTGCCACATCAGCTAAAATATCATCTGAAATTTCAGTTACACTCGTGTCACTTTCGGCATAAAAGTGACCATGTGCAGCTTTTGCCATGCGTTCTAAAAGCTCTTTTTTCATTTCCGACACTACTGGCTGGCCATTAAACTGCACGTCAGGAACAGTAGCACCTTGAGTAGATCCCAGCCCAATAATCTCCCACCTCAAGCTGTTTGATGCCGTTTCGGCGATATGATCCAAAAGAGCCGCTTCTGCCTGCTCTCGAGCACCTTTTGTCAAATCCAAAAACCCGGTATCTTCGCCATCAGTAAGAAGCACCATGCAGACTGACTTTTTATATGGGCTATTTACATACTTGGCCTTCACGGCATCTACCATGGCAAGAAGGTTTGTGCCAGACTCACCGGCATCGTTTATGCCCACAGCATCAAGGAGTATCCGAAAGTAAAGATAGTCTAAAGTGTCTGGCACCTGCGTCTGGCTGTTGCCTGCAAAGATCATGAGTGAGCAGTTTATACCGCCCAAATTTTCAATTACGCCGCTGATAATCTCTTTTGCGCGGCTGAATCTCGAACTAGCGTTAGAAGTATCAGTCGCTCCCATCGATGCTGAAACATCCAAAACAAAGGCCACTTCGTCGACTTTTGGCAAAAACTCTCTACCATTCTTTGGCAAGGTAAGGCTCTGAACCGATCTGTCAGCAACTTGCGTAAATGCCAAGGCAAGTAAAAGCCATGCGGCAATAAAACAGAGGCTGCGGACGAAAAATGAAAAATAGCTCCTTTTAGGTATTGTGGGGGGCATGTTTTGTTCGCGTATATAGTCGGCAGTCTTTCTTTGTTTATAAAGAGCCAGACTGTAGTACAAACATCCCATAACAACTGCAGCAGCAAAAAACCAGATCATGGTGCGCTCCTGGCAACTGTTGTTTCAATAACTACTGCAAGACCTAGACTCGCAAGAGCAAGTAAAATAAAGAGCGCTACCAGGGAACGCTCATGAACAGGTTTTTGTTGTAGCAACAGGTCTGGTGCAAGTTCACTTTTTTCCATAGCATCAATTTGTGCCAAAATCGCATCTATAGGCATCGATGATGAGACCAAAAAGAGCTCTCCACCACTACCCTGCATAGATTTTTGCATCTTCTGAAGATCGTCTTTATAATCCCCTTTTGCAAGTGAAGGATCTATTCCAATATAAAAGACGCGAACGCCATTATCTTTTGCATAGTTAATCGCCTCATCTGGAGGCATAAAGCGAAATGGATTATCGCGATCGGCTGGATTTGGGCTTTGCAGGCCATCTGTAATGATCACAATTGCTTGATTTTTTATGCTGTAGACGCTTTTATGCGCCTCTTGCTGGCGTTCTGCAAAGTGTTTTGTGGCGACTATAATGTTTACTGCCTTAAATATCGCATAGCCAATCGCCGTGCCATTTCGTTCATCGCCTTGCACAGGTTCTACAGCCTGCAATTTTGCCGCAATTTCTTCTCTATTGAGCGTAAGGGGTGACAACACCTCAGGCACCCTCGCAAAGCTTATAAGACCGATAAGATCATCTTTTTTACCTGTACGTGCTAAAAACTCGCCTATCGCTTTCTTCGCGCGATCTATCTTTGGCATCCCTTGCACCTTTTCTGCCATAGACCCCGACTCATCGAGCAAAAAGTAGAGAGCAACGCCGCTACGAGGCATCTCACTTTTGGTTACAGAATACTCTGGACCAATATCTGCCACCTTCCGAGGATGCGACATCGCTATGCATAAAAAAATAAGACTCAGCCAAAAAAGCCATCCAGGAACTGCTGAAAGCAAGCTTTTCCAGTTCCTTTTTTGCAAAAATGGTCCTAACACGGTTATAGGAAGTGAAGGAGAACGTGTGTGAATTACAAGATGGAGAATAAACCCTATTGCAAGCAGCATGAGAAGCACAATGAATGTTGCAATATCAATCCGCATTAGCACCTTAACCCGATTTTATCTAATATCGTATCGAGCTCATCAAGATCTGCAAATGAAAGCACAATCGACCCTCTATTTTTTGCTCCGTTGACCTCTACACGCATTCCAAAATGGCGCTTTAGCCTATTTTCGAGGTCTTGATAGTAGATCTGATCGTCGTTTTTGTTTTTCGCAAGTTTTGTTGCTTTTTCTACGGTTAAGTTTTCTTTCAGCATCTTCTGAAACAGCTTTTGGCGCGATGCTTGCGGACATGAGAGAAGCACCTTAGCATGTGCAAGCGATATTTTGCCCTCATGTATAGCCTGCTGCATCTCGCGGGGTAGCTGTAAAATGCGTAGGTAGTTTGCTACTGTGGACCTTTTTTTGCCGATTTTTTGCGCAATCTCTTCTTGGCTTAGGTTAAAGTCATCGATCAAGGTTTTGATCGATTTTGCAATCTCAAGTGGATTGAGATCAACCCTCTGTACATTCTCTATGAGGGCTAAATGGGCTATTTCTTCAAGTGTAGGACGCTCTCGCACTACCGCCTGAATGTTTTTTAGGCCAAGATGCCTGCAGGCCATAACGCGGCGTTCTCCTGCCACAATTTCATATTGCGATGTACCTAAAATTTTAACTACTACAGGCGGATGCAGTAACCCCATTTCACGGATAGATTCGGCCAATTCAACAATATCTTGCTCCACAAATACGCTTCGAGGCTGATATCGGTTAGAAACCACGTCATTTAAAGAAATCTCTTGCAGGGCCTGCATAACTTTTTCCTATTTTTTGCAAATCTTGAGTTTGCATATTCCCGATTTTGTAGTAAATTACTCACACAGAAAAAAAGGATTTTTCAGATGTTACAGACAAATCACTTCACTTCAAACACTTGGGCCGACTGGATGATGATGCATCGCAAAACCATCACTATAGCCTGCGCATGCCTTCTCGTAGCACTTATCGGCGGTGTTTGGGCAATGCAGTCAAGCAATGCTCGCAAAATCAAAGACTTTGAAACTGCTGATATTTTAGCTGATGAGCTACAAAAGTCCCCAAAGCTTTTTGACTCAAAAGGCGAAGCGGTAAATCAGGCGCTAGCAAGTTTAAAAGCGCTCGACGATGAATATTCTGTACTTCAGCCTCGTTTTGACAGTTTGATCGCACAGGAGATGCTGCTGCAAGGGAATTCAAAAGAGCTTGACCCTTATGCTAAGCGCGCCATCAAAAGACTGCATGCGCTTGGGTTAAATGAGTATGCTGAATATTCAGAGGTTTCAAGACTCTCTGGGCTACAGTCCTACAACGAAGCTTTGGCTCTTGCTACAAAATTGAAGGGCGAGCTTGCCGCTAAGCATGCTGCCAATACCTACTTACTTGAAGGCTTTTTGCTTTTGCACATTGCAACGCTTAACCAAAAGCTTGGCAACCATGAAGCGATGATGCAAGCAATTGTGGAATTGAAGGAATATCTTGGCCTTACAAAACGAAAAACTGCACTTTCTGCGGAAGAACGGGCCCTGGCATCCGAAATGCTATCCCATCTACAGGACAGGCAGAGCTCGTTATTAGAATTTATTGAAGAGATGCCACAAAAAAGTGGGTAAAATTAAAAGAAATATGGTAAACCAAAAGTG
>JAFEGT010000018.1:5648-8790 GCA_018239765.1 Verrucomicrobiota bacterium | reverse complement strand
AACTAGCCTAACTTGTATGGAGCTCGCTTATAAGGAGGTGACCAAGAGCTGAGGGTGACAAGCGACATATGAAGTTCATTGTTATAAAGTAGAAAATCAGCCACCGAAACAAAGGTGTGGATATGATTGCAAGTCATGTAAATTATGTACCGACATACGCGAAAGGCGAAATGTCGCTCTTCTTGAAGAGCTCAAGCGCCAAAAGCCGCAATGTCAAAGAGAGCTCAAAAATAGGCCTGAATTCTCAGAAGCCGATTGATGAGATCCTCTATATAGAAGGAACTGTTTCGGTTGCCTTCTAACGTTCAATACCTGTGGGGTAGAGATCAGCTCTATCCCACTTTAGAAGAGAGAGAAACGGCTGAAAAGCATGGCATCTCAATTATCTCAATCACAGACCCAACCTACCCTCAATCACTAAAAATACTCTCTGATCCACCACCTCTTTTGTATGTAAAGGGCCCACTTCCTGACGTACATGCAAAAAAATTGGCCATTGTTGGAACACGCGCCGCAACGAGCTGGGGTCTTGAATGCACGCGCCTCTTTGCCAAAGAGCTTTCCGATCTTGGCGTCTGGATTGTAAGCGGCCTTGCTCGCGGAATTGACACCGCAGCCCACAACGCCTCCATTGGTAGAACATGCGCCTTTATAGGATCTGGCCTCCTTCATATATACCCAAAAGAAAACGAAGCCCTTGCCGACAAAATTACCGTAATAAGTGAGCTTCCTTTATATACTGCTCCAACACGCTACACCTTCCCGAGAAGAAACCGACTCATTTCTGCCTTTTCTGATGCGATCTTGATGACAGAAGCCCCTGTAAAAAGCGGAGCTATGATCACCATGAATATAGGACATAAACAGTCAAAGCCCCTATTTACTGTGCCAGGAAGAGCGATGAGCGAAAATTATGCTGGCAATCATAGCCTTATAAAAGAGCAAAAAGCTGAGCTAATAGAGACCCCTCAAGAGCTTGCCCAGAAGATGGGTCTGTTTTGCCAAAGAAAAGGCGAAAATAAACTAACTAATATTTTAATTTCGCCTCCAGAACAGAAAATCCTTGATATTTTATACCAATCAGAGGTATCCATAGATGAGCTTTCTGTAAAATGCTGCCTTCCAATCTCAATTCTTCAAGTCTCACTCACGAAGCTGGTACTCAGGAAATTGGCAGAAGAACTTCCCGGAAAGCGATATAAATATATAGGTTAGTAATGTCAAAGTCGCTTGTAATAGTTGAGTCGCCTGCAAAAATTAAGACGCTGAAAAAGCTTCTTGGGCCAACATTTATTTTTGAATCTTCCTATGGGCATGTCCGCGATCTGCCCGAAAAGGAATTTGGAATCGACATCGAAAATAATTTTGAACCAAAGTATGTGCTCCTGCCCAAAAAAACCGAGGTTGTCGCAAAACTTAAAGCTGCTGCAAAAGAGTGCGATACCATCTACCTCGCACCCGACCCTGACCGCGAAGGAGAGGCAATCGCCTGGCACATAAGCCAGATTTTACCAAAAAAGGCCAACATCAAGCGTATCTCTTTTCATTCCATCACACGCGATGCAGTACAAGAGGCCATTAAAAACCCAACCGAACTCAATATCGCCCTCGTTGATGCACAGCAGGCAAGGCGCCTTCTTGATAGACTTGTAGGTTACAGCATATCGCCTCTTTTAAATAAGCGCCTTCGCCGTGGACGCGGTAAAGGTGTATCTGCAGGCCGCGTGCAGTCTGTTGCCTTAAAACTTGTTGTCGACCGCGAAAAAGAGATCGAAGCCTTTATCCCTCAAGAGTACTGGAACATTACAGCAAAGCTTCAGGGCGAAGAAGAAAAACCTTTTACAGCATCACTCTGTGCCATTAACGGACTTAAGCTCGAAAAAGAATTTGTACCTAATAAAGTTGAAGGCCAAGACTACACGCTCGTCAACAACGAAGCGATTGCTAAAGGCATTAAATCGGATCTTGAAAAGGCAAGCTACACTATAACCCGCGTAGATCGCAAAGAAAAGCGCCGCAACCCCGAAGCGCCTTTTATTACTTCAACAATGCAGCAGGAAGCAAGCAGACACTACCGTTTTTCTCCATCGCGCACCATGGAAATTGCGCAAGGGCTCTACGAAGGGGTAGATCTTGGTGCTGATGGCCCAGAAGGTCTTATCACCTACATGAGAACTGACTCTGTTCGCGTGGCAGATGAAGCAGTAAAGGATGCCAGAAGCTATATTCTTAAAGAGTATGGTAATGACTTTTTACCCGAAGAAGCGCGCAGCTTTCAGGTGAAAAAAAGTGCTCAGGATGCCCACGAAGCGATACGCCCAACAAATATCCATCACCATCCAGACCTTATAAAGAAATTCCTTACTAAAGAGCAGTTTCAACTCTACTCTCTTATCTGGAAGCGCTTTTTAGCATCGCAAATGGTGCCTGCGATCTATGACACAGTCTCCGTTGACATTCAGGCCGACATCTACACCTTGCGTGCCACTGGCTCACAAATTAAGTTTAAAGGCTTCCTTACGCTCTATGAAGAAAAGAGCGACGAAGAGCAAAACGAAAACGAAGATAAACTTCTTCCAAACCTCACCGTAGATCAAATTTTGGCGCTACTGGAGCTTACTGAAGAGCAGTCGTTCACTCGCCCACCTCCACGCTATAGCGAAGCTACGCTCATTAAAGAGCTTGAAAAGTCAGGTATTGGTAGACCATCTACCTATGCGACGATCATGAGAAAGATCGAAAGTCGCGATTATACAGTAAAGGAACAAGGCAGGCTTAAGCCAACAGAACTTGGCCGCGTGATTTGCGAAATTTTGGAGACAAACTTTAACGCAATCATGGAAATTGCCTTTACCGCCAATATGGAAGAGGATTTAGAATCTGTTGCGGAAGATAAAAAAGATTGGCATGTACTCTTAAACGAGTTTTGGAAAACCTTTTCTCCAACACTTACTGCAGCAGAAGAAAATGCAGTGGTGCCTAAAGTGCCAACAGATATCCCATGTCCAAAATGTGGCGGCATGCTGCAAAAGGTGTGGTCTAAGGACAAATACTTCTTAGGCTGCGAGCACTACCCAGAGTGCGACTACACCATTTCTGTAGAAGAGATGACCTTTGACAAAAGCCTCTACAAGCCCGATTT
>JAFEGT010000018.1:0-5558 GCA_018239765.1 Verrucomicrobiota bacterium | reverse complement strand
GAAGTTGAAGAGGAGCCACTTCCTCCAACTCCTTGCCCAGCTACAGGCTGCACAGGCCAGCTTGTACGTCGACGTTCACGTTTTGGTAAGTTCTTTATATCCTGCTCAGAGTTTCCAGCGTGTGATGTAATTGGCAACGAGCTTGAAGCTGTGCTCGAAAAATATCAGGGCCATGAAAAAACTGCCTACGTTGCCAAACCTAAGGTACGTAAAGGCAAAGCTCCTGCTGTTGAAGAAGAGACAGAAGAAAAAGCGCCAAAAAAGAAAAAAACTGTTACAAAGAAGACAGTGAAAAAAAAGACGGCAAGCAAAAAAACTGTAACCAAAAAAACAGTAGCCAAGAAAACTGTAACCAAGAAAACTGTAACCAAAAAAACAGTCAAAAACAAAAAAGCTGAAGATGACAGTGCAAGCGATACAGTTTAGCGAAATTGAATTTGAGCAGCTCGAGGCCATAACTACGGCCCTCGAGCTGCCTCGAATCGCTGACTTTGCACAAGGCATCCTCTCACTTCAAACCCATCTCCAGCAAAATCCCGACAAAGTTCGAGCCCTCAAAAAACTTCCCGATTGGGCAACTCTTGATTTTGTCAAAAAAACGGCGCCTAGTCAGCTTGACCCTCTTCGTAAACTGCATGACCTTGTCTTGCGCGTTGCTCTTGCCGCCTCTCAGGAGCTTGATTTCCTCTACAGTATAGTTGAAAAGATTCAGGCATTAGAAGAAAAGCAAGGCTGGTGGGCAACGGTTACCGGCGTAACAGCAACGGGCCTTACAGCCCTTGCAAACCCATGGGTTGCTCTACCCATAGGCCTTGCAACGGCACTTACAGTACGAAGGGTAACGAGCATTGAGGTGCTTTTGCAGGACCGCAAACGCGAAGAGCCTCCTGCATATGTAAAACTCTCAAATGCTGTGCGCATGTTTTTTGAGCCCGCATCAAGCGGCCTTTGGGGAAGACTTCGACAGCGCCCCTCTCAAACTCTGGGCCAAATCGAAATTGACCTTCATGGAGAAACCTTTAGCTGCTTCTTTGACAATAAAAAAACGTTTCAGATAGAGGCTCGAGAGATAAAACGGCTCCATGAGCTTATGGTTAGAAAGCTTGACGATGAAACTATAGAACCTGACCTTTGTCTAGAAAGCGTGCAGGCAATCGATCCCTATCTCAACGACACACTTCGTTTATCCCTTGGTCTACTCAAAGCTACATGTGAAAAGGCTGTGCTAAAACCTGAGAAGCCACTATGCGGCACTGTTATTGATGTTCCGGGCTTTGGCAATAGCTGCGGCCTCTATGCCACCACCCTTGCGGCAAAAAAATCGGGCCTTAAAACGCTCCCAGAAGTAATAGTTAACCTCGAAGAAAGCTGGCTTACTACGAACAATGACTACTTTGCCTACACCCATCAAATCCTGCGTGAAATGCTCGTAAAGGCGCTTATAGCCAATAGAGAGTTTCAAGAAACAAGCCGCCAAAACTTTATCTCCAGTTGCCTTACATTTCTCGCAGATGGCAGCTATCCTGCCGAAATGGAAGCATTTATTAAAAGTAATGTACCGTTTTTAATAAACCTCTGCGAAACAGCCGATCCTAGTTTTGACTCACAGAACTATCAGAAGCTTCTTGAAAGCCCAGAAACTGCCATTTCGATCTCAGATATCAGCAACGTTAAGCAGGCAATGCAAAAAAGCGCCGATTTTAGAACCCTCTTTGAGCCTCTTTTTGCAGATTGCGCCAATCCTCTTATACGTGCTGTAAAGCAGTATCGGCTCTATGCTCTAACATGGGGATGCCTGCCACAACTCTCTCAAAGGCTTAAAATACAAGAGCAGGCAGCTGAGTGGCTGCAATCGAAAGGGTTACAATCGGGGCAATCCCCCTTTTATGCCTACCTCTCCTGCACCAACTTTTCGCTTGATGGCTTTACTACGGCCCACCCTGACTGCATCAAAGCTGAAGTCATACGCTTTGGCATTATTGCGCGCGTTCAAGCCGAGTGGCCGCAAATTTTTGCAAACTACCTCTCGTACGTTCAAACAAAAAACTGCATGCTGACAGCAGACGAACTGCAGGTGCTGGCAAAGTCATGGGGTTTACGCCTTGCGGTCGTAGAATGGAGCCAAAGTGCCCCTCGCGCCCGTCTGCCTACCATCTACCTCACAAACCCCACCAAGTACCACTGGCAAGTGTTCGATCTTTCAAAAGATTAGCCAGAATGCTAGAATAACACCCTTTTTGAGGTCCTTATGTCGGTTTCAGGGTATGTTGCAGAAGGGTATAGTTTGCGGGTCTATAACGAAACCAATCAAAAAACAGAACATAAACACAGTGAAATTGTCCAAAAAGTTGCCATAAGCGCATCTGGGTCAGAAATTCGTGTGCCCTGTATTGTAAAAAAGCGGCGCTATGAGCTGCAGTTTGAGATCAGAAGGCAACCGCTTAGTGACGTTATTCCGGCTTGCCTGCAACCAGAGCAGATTTCATTAGAATTTTATCGCAGCAAGTCATTCGCGACAAAAGCAAATAAACTTGAAGTTTCGATGAGAGAGAGTCAACCGATACTTATTACTGATGATACGATTACAGGAAGTTACAGCTTTAAAACCCCGGATGATTTTCACTCCACAAAAGAAACAGAATTTATCTATATTGCTCTAAAAGTTCACGATCATCTTATAAAATATATCGCAAGTGACATTGCAGTCTTTACCCATACCGCTCAAATTAGCCACAAGTACGATTTGGTACTTGCAGATCATGCAAAATCTCACATACAAGATCTATTTTGGTTCGACAAAGCCTCATTTATTTCTAAAGAAGAGTCTCGCCAATTAAAGGAAGAAAAAATGCTCGCAAAGGAAGAAGAGGTAGATGCTGATAAAAAGCCGCTTCTTGCCATAATCCGCGCAACAGAAACTGGCCTTAAAAAGATGAGGGAGCTGCTTAAAAGTGACAATTCAGACTATTCAAATCAGTTAACAGACATCTTCCAATCCATCACCGGAGCATACAGCCAGAACGTTGCCCCGCTTGAGCATTTCTCAAATTCTGAAACAACCCCTGTTCCACCACCTGAGCTACCGATGTTTCCTCTTTCACTCCCCTATTCACTCGACTGGGACCTTGATTATTAATAAAATTTATAATAATAGGCAGATAGTGCTATAATAAGGGTAACCTGAGGGAGGGTTACTCTATGAGCGGAGCTATCCATGGTTCACCGCAGCCAGACTATAGCGGTATCGTTGAAAAATCAACGCAGGCGGCCAAAAACCTGCCTGTCAAGATTGAGCGGCTTTCTTATCAAATGAGTAAGGCCCCCTTTTTCACGAGAATCTTTCATACACTTGGCGTCACACAAGAGGCGCGCAGCCTGAAAGCCATGCAAGCCTCTGTTGCAAAGCTTCCCCCTTCTACCGACTTTGAAGCCGTGTTGAAAGAGGCAAAATCAGCACTGGACAACATAGCGAAAGAACAAAAGACACTAGACAAATCCTACATGGAGTCCTACACACCAGAAGAAACGTCTAGAATAATACATCTTGGCGATCAGGCCCGAAAGCTAGACCAAAATATCGAATCGCTTGAATCCCTAGCAAAGTCAAAAAAGAATCCTGAACTCTTTGATCGCCTAAAAGAGATCCGCCACGATATAAAACAGCTTAAAGCTGCCGCAAACGCAACAGTAATCGGACGTATAATGCTTAAACTAGGTATTGGCAGTGACGCGGCAAAAATTCAAGAACAGCGCGTACTCAAACAACAGCTTTATGACCAAGCTATCCAACAGACAGGCTCCCACAAAGCGGCTAAAGCCGAAAGCGCCCATCAACTCCCAGAATCCGAAGATGAATACCTCATCTAATTCTGCGCTTTTTGCATGATGGAGCGCCAGAGCGCTTCAAAGGCACCGCGGGCATCTTCGAGCGTTAATGGGCCTACATACACTCTTCCATCGTGATAGCTTACAACAATCTCAAGCTCATCGCCTGACTCTGTTGAGAGGCTTTTGATAAAGTCAAGTATCCGAGCCTTGGCATCTTCAGGAAGTGGTTTTAGGTGTGCTTCAGTCTGTTCTTCAAAGAGATTGACGACCCCCTCAAGACGGTTATAGAGGTTTTGGAGGTCCTCAACAAGACCAGGAGCATTTTTGAGTTTTATCATCACATCAAAGCGTGTATGGTTGTTGCGCTCTTGGGCATTGGCTTTTGCACTCATGGCATACTGATCGCAGGAAAGATCAAAATTTTGGAGCGTAAAGTGCCAACTCAAATTGCGTTTGTTAAGCACGATGCACATGCTCTCGTCAAGTTTGATTTTCCCGAGGCTATCTGGGCGAGGAATAATCGATTTTAGTGCATCTTTGTGATTAACAAAAAAGTCCTTTACGACCTCAAGGTCTTTTGGAGCCTCCCAGCGCTCTGCAAGATTCGACATTTTATCAACACTTTCAAGAAGTGCATCATAATAGCCCGCCAAATAGCGCATAACGCCTTTTGCATCGATATGAACAATAACATTTTTCTGCCCATCTTCTTGAATCGAAACCTCCCCTTTTGCTTCATTCGAAACAAGGGCATTTTTAGCGATAAGGCTTTTAAGGGCTATTGAAACGGCAGGAAACGACTCACGAAAAAGCTTGAGTGGGGAATCTTTAATCTCTTCTATCTTACTTTTACTTGGAAGATCGCATACGAGCGTAAGGACGTAGTCGGTGCTGCCACCTTTTTGGGCCATCGTACTCATAAATACATTATAGAAGTCGTTGAGGGTTATCTCTTGAGCAGGTTCGGGCACCTGATATTTTGCCCCCTTTACTTCTACGTCAAAATCATAAATAGCGCGATCTTCCTTTGGAGCTTCTAGATCATAGCGTGCAGTGATGCGATCAAAGGTCCAGTCAAATGGGCCAACCTTGTCATTTTCAGCTGAGTGTAGGCGTGCATTTGTTATGCTCAACATGCCCTTTGTAAAGGAGTCAACTTCGGCTACAGTATTGCCCTCAAGATGGTAGAGCGATACTTTGTCCTCTTCGCTAACAGGAAGTTCAAAGCCGCTTCTGCCCATTACATCTATATCTTTGAAGGTGCCAAAGAGTGACCAGCGTGCTGTGAGCGTACCATCAAGTGCATACGAAACAGCTTCATTTTTGACTTTAGGATTTGTAAAGAGTAGTGCAAGCGAAAATGGAAATCCCCGCTTCTGAATAGAGTCGTAGCTTATTGTGGCATAGTCAATTTTGGCAAGCTCCTCTTTACAAGCACGCTCAAGCTTTTCGGCCTGCACAAACCAAAACCCCGTAAACCCCGCCACCAAAAGAAGTAAAATAACCCAAAACGCCTTCATTGACCACCTAAGTACATACTGAGTTCTTGATATCGCATCTGGCAATTCTTCAACAGAGCAATTTTGGTAAGTCATGGTTAACTAGCTGAATTTCCAGGCAGAACGTTGTTCTTGTGGTGGCTCTCAACTATAAGAACGATAAAACCACAAAAAACATGTATTGCGGTGGCAATTTTGAAATATGGGGCCTCTTGCAAAACTCGAGTTATC
>JAFEGT010000017.1:12045-29942 GCA_018239765.1 Verrucomicrobiota bacterium | reverse complement strand
TCTTGATGCAGCTGCAACTATTGACAATTTAGAGGATGACAATGTCACTTTAGAGGGTGGATATAGCTTTAGGATTGAGCATGAGGATGACGGCTATACGCTGACACCTATAGATGAAACGGCTGAAAATCATCCTTTGGCTCATCAATCTGTTCGTATAGCATGTTGGGATTCACAACAAATTGTCGTTAAGCATACATCTATTCATCCAATAAAGATGGAAGGCAATAGCCCATATGTGGAGAGGGGAGCTTCGCGCTTGCAGCTTCGTTCAAGCCAGGACTATGCTGAAGAAGAAGACGATCTATTTGAGACAGACGCGCCTGACCAAATACCCAGCTCGGGAACACTTTTAGAAGAGGATGTAGACGGTTTTATACAGCCTTGGGTGCAAAATGTTCGTCCTGATGTAAGCCAGCTGTCGATGAGCTCGATTATCAATAACCTCTTTTTGGCGATACTGTGTAGATATCAAGATGGTAAGGTGAGCTTTTCTGACGATAGCAACTTTCTCTTTACCAAAGAAGACAACGTGTACAATCTCACGGCTATAGACCTTGGTGAGACCTGGCCAGAGTCTAATGACTATCAGGATGAAGCATGCAAAATTGCCACACTCCGTCTTGGTCTTCTAAAGTTTCCTCAGACCTCTCAACCACTCTCAGGTGATGATAAAGAACATTGCGAGCGGCTTTTTACAAAGATTAAAGCCAATCGTGCGCTGCTTCTAGAAGCGTTGAGCGAGGCTGCAATTGATAATAGAGAAAAGGTGAAAGCCGCTTTTAAAGAGGTGCTTGATCGTTTAGGGAGCTTTCAACAAGATAGCTACTCGCTTCGTGACATTGTGTTTCATGTCTTTCCGGTATATAAGGCGCAGTATATGACTCTTCAGGAGGCAGGTAAAAGAGCAGATGTCATCGCCGACAATGTAGGTCTACACAGCGTCGATGACATCTTAAAGATGCATTAGTTAAAAAAACTAATTAAAGAAGAACGCGATTTCGCGCGCAGCACTTTCTGAGCTATCTGAAGCATGGATGGCATTTTCGCCAACACTTTTGCCAAAGGTAGCACGGATGGTGCCTGCGTCTGCTTTCTTAGGGTCGGTGCTGCCGACAACCTTACGAAGAGCTGGAACTGCATTATCACCCTCTACAACCATCAGCACAACAGGGCCTGATGACATCATCTGGACGAGCTCAGGATAAAATGGCTTACCCTTATGCTCACCATAAAAAGCCTCTGCCTGTTCTTTGGAGATGGTTTGCATCTTTAAAGCGACGATTGTAAGGTTTGCTTTTTCAATCGCATCGATGATACCACCGATGTGATGCTCCTTAACGGCTGTTGGCTTGATCATCGAAAATGTCTGATCGCCAAAAAGTGATGCCGTTACAAGGAGTAGTGGTAGAATGTACTTCATTCAAAAGTCCTTTTTAGTGGTGGTGTGAGCAGCCACAGCCTTGGTGTTGATGATGATGCTTTTTGCGCTCGCAGATGTTATGCTGGGTAAAGAAAAACTGAATTTCTTTTTCTGCGTTTTCAAGGGAGTCTGATCCGTGAACAGCGTTCGCATCGATGCTTGTAGCAAAGGTTGCGCGGATTGTGCCTTTTTCAGCTTTCTTTGGATCTGTTGCGCCCATTACATCGCGGTTTTTCTTTACAGCGTGTTCGCCTTCAAGAACCATTACAAGGCTAGGACCTGAGGTCATAAAGTCTACAAGCTCTCTAAAGAAGCCGCGCTCTTTATGAACAGCATAGAAGCCTTCAGCATCTTCTTGAGTCATGTGTACCATTTTAGCAGCGATAACTTGAAGTCCTGCTTTTTCTAACATCGAAATGATGCCACCGATGTGGTTGTTAGCTACTGCATCTGGTTTGATAATTGATAGTGTACGTTCTAGTTTCATCTGGGTTCCTTTTTGTAAAGCGACTAGTATACATTACTTGCGTGCAAAAATCAAACATTTGCGATATCATGCTTGCAATTAGAGGTGAATGTATGAAAATTTTGCTTTCATGGTTGAGAGAATATCTCCCGCTAGAAGATCTATCCGGGCTTGTCGACATCTGCACGCGTGCCGGAATTGAAGTGGACTATATAGAAGAAATTAAAACTTCTTTTACTGGGGTTGTAGCGGCGCGTATAAAAAAAGTATGTAAGCATTCAAGCTCACCAAATCTCTCTTGCGCCACCATTTTCGATGGTAAAAATGACCATACAGTAGTCTGTAGTGCAGCAAACTGCCGTGAAGGGATGATCACAGCCTATGCGCCCGTTGGTGCAACTGTGAACCATAAACGTATAGATACAGTGCAGTTTGGGGATACTCCATCTCAAGGCGTGCTTCTCTCAGAACATGAACTTGGCCTTTCAGAGTTTCACGAAGGCATTATTGACCTTCCAGATAGCGTTAAAGAGGGTACACAGCTTGATCGCTACTTTGAAGATACCGTATATGAAATGTCGGTTACACCCAATCTTGGCCATTGTCAAAGTGTGATGGGTATAGCTCGCGAGCTTGCAGCATTTATGGGTGTTGAGCTCAAAAAGAGGCCTTGGCAAGAAAGTAGTGCTCTGAAGGCGCTTAGCTCATCGAAGCTCTCTGTTACAGTACAAGACAGCATGCTTTGCCCCCGCTATAGCGCTCTTCTTATTGAAGGCGTTACTGTTAGCCCATCTCCTACGCTTATTCGACTCCGGCTCGAGCGTACAGGGCACCGCAGTATCAACAACATAGTCGATATTACAAACTATATCTCGCAAGATATTGGCCAGCCGCTGCATGCATTTGATGCTGACCGCGTACATGGAGGCCATCTTATCATTCGTGCTGCTAAGCCCGAAGAACCAGTAACGCTTTTAGATGACGTTACACACAAGCTTCCAGAAGGCGCTATCGTTATTTCAGATGCCCAGCAAATTTTGGCTCTTGGCGGTATTATGGGAGGGGAGCATTCTGGTGTTACCTTGCATACCAAACGGATTATACTAGAATCTGCCTACTTTAATGCGAGCGCGATACGTAAAGCAAGAACGCGTCTTGGCCTCTGTACAGATGCATCTAAACGTTTTGAACGTGGTACAGATAGCAGCATGACAGCCAAGGCACTCGAATACGCATGGCAGATGATCCACAGAAAAGATTCTCAAGCCCATCTTGAGTGCTTTATTGATGTTGCGACAGAACGTTTGGCAAAAAGCGTTTCATGCAGACTGAGTCGCGCAGGACGTCTTCTTGGCTATGAGGTGAGCGCCAATGAAGCAGAATCTGCCTTTTCAAGGCTTGGCCTACATTTTAGCTTTGACGGGCAAGATACCTACACAATCAGCGTGCCTTCTTATAGACATGATATTACGGAAGAGGTTGACCTCATAGAAGAAATCGGCCGCATAGTCGGCCTGCAGCGCGATGTTACGGTGCCGGCACACTACGCCGCATCACCACTTGCTCACCATCCTATGTATATTTTTGATGGCCAGGTTCGAAGAAGGCTGCTCACACTAGGATTGCAAGAGGCAATTACGTCAGATCTTATAAGCCCTGAGATGGCAAAGATTGCTGGTGCTGCCCCTGAAACTGTTGTAGAGATGATGAATCCACTATCTTCCGAGCAGTCTATTTTGCGTCCTTCCTTACTTCCTGGTTTGCTTGATGTTGTACAGCGCAACCTTAATCTCCGTATTCTTGATCTTCAGTTTTTTGAAGTTGGACATGCACACCTTAAAAAGGGTACAGGATTTGTTGAGCCGCGCCTCTTTTCTATTATGCTTACAGGCAAGGCAAGATCGCACCATTTCTCAAGAAAAGATCGGGAGTGGGACTTTTTTGACCTTAAGGGCATGCTAGAAGAGCTTTTTTCTACTCTGCGATTTTCAGAGATGACAGTAGAAAAATCAAAAATGAGCATGTTTCATCCAGAAAGGCAGGCAAAAGTATTTGTCGATGGCGTTCACATTGGCATTATGGGCGAGCTTCATCCTGAGCTTTTACAGCGGTTGGGGATTGATCAGCGCGTGCTCTATTCTGAATGTGACATGCAGGAGCTTATAAACCTTTCGCAAAAAGCGTGCAAAATGGAGGAGCTTGCGCTTTTTCCGGCATCTCAGCGCGACTGGACTATTACGCTGCCAAAGAAAGTCAGCTATGCTGAAATAACAAATAAAATTAACGAAATTAAGCCTGCGATTTGTGAGGCTGTGACTTTAGTGTCTCTTTTTGAACATGAAAAGTTGGGGGCAGATCGCCATAATGTCACGCTTAACTTTGTCTATCGCGACCGGGAAAAGACTGTATCGCAAGATGAAGTAGAGGCAGCACATCAAAAACTTGTTTCCACTGTTTCGAAATATTTGGCCGAAAAGTATACTGTGTAGCACTTAAATCATGAGGAATGAAGTTATGAAATTCTGCGTAAATGCATCCGCGTTCTTGTTGCTCCTTACCACAGGCTGCACACCGCGCCCACACATGGCCCAAGATGGGTCAGTAAAGACGAAATACATTCACCAGTACGGTGTAGAAGTTGCCAACGCTCATGAGTGGACAGAGCGCGGCTCTAGCGGCCAGATAATAAAACAGCTCAAAAATGGTGCTGTAGAAACACAAAATTGGCAACATGGAGCGCTGCACGGACTTACTACAACTTCATTCCCACACTCAAACGTTATCCATAAAGAGACCTATTACGATAACGGCCAAAGGGTATGGCAGACCGTTAACTATTCATCTGGTATGCCTAAGAGACAGGATATTTTCCGTCCAGGTAACATCACACTTGTCTCAACATGGTACGAAGATGGCGCTCCACGCTCATCTGAGGAATATCATACTGACAACCTCTGGAGTGGTGAATACTTTACCCGTGAGCAGGAGCTTGAATCTCAGATTGCACAAGGAACAGGCGAGCGTATCCGCCGCGATGGACATGGTCAGCTTGTGGCAAAGGATGACTTTGCTAATGGTAAAAAGTTTCTCGAAGTGACCTATTATGCAAATGGCATGCCTCAGAAATATATTCCATATGTAAACGATCAGATTGAAGGCACACTTAAAACCTTTTATCCTGGTGGTGAACCCAATACCGCTGAGCAGTGGAAGGCTAATATGCAAAATGGCGATACCACAATCTTTCGTGGTGGCCAGCGTGTTGCCATTATTCCATATGTAAATGGCCAGCGTGAAGGCGTAGAAACAGGCTTTCGCCCAGGCACTGATATTATCACCCATGAGATCACATGGAAGAACAATCAGAAGCATGGTCCGAGCATGTACTACGTTGATGATGAGAAGGTTACAGACTATTACTTTGAAGATGTCAAGGTAACAAAGACTGCCTTTAACGAACGCTCTGCATGAGTATTTCAAATTGATGAATTTCGATTGATCAATAAATAAAAAGTTTAGTATGTAAAGGGAATGAGTAAAATCATTCCCTTTTTTTGTTTACTTCTTACTGCTTGCGCAACGCTCTTTAATGGGCCGAGGCAAGACATTCCCGTCACAACCAACCCTCCAGGGGCAACGGTGACAGCGGAAGAAACGAGTCAAATAACCCCAAGCACACTTACCTTAGATCGCAAGCAAGATTACCTACTTACCATCACGAAAGAAGGCTATAAAACAGAACAGATAAAGCTCGAAAGGGTAGTAAATGGAACCTCTGCCTGTAATTTACTTGGTCTATCTATTCTTGGGACAGCAATAGACACCGCATCTGGTGCTATTTGGACTCTTGTACCAGAAAATATCGTTGTTACATTGAAGCCGCTTTCTGAGGAAGAAAAAGCAGCAGAAGAAAAGAGGCTTGATACAAGCGATCTACAAGCGCAGCTCGCGTCGCTCGCCGAGCTAAAAGATGCTAAACTCCTGACTGAGAGTCAGTATGCTATCTTTCGTGACCTCACAATCCATACAGAGAAGACTTAAGGTGGACCTCGATACCATTTTAGGATTTTCCTTTTCTCAGTTTGCCAAGCAGTATGTAACTGATCAAAATGCACTCAAGACAGAGATTATGTATGGGCTCTACTATGGTGGGTTTTATCTAAAACAGGGCGAATTTGCTGTTGTACAGCTTATGGCGGAGTTTGAGCCAATAGGGCACATTCTTCACGATTGGACCTCTGAAAAAATTGTTCGATTTATTGCCTACTTATTCAAATATCCTCGCGAAGGTACATTTAAAGCGCTTTCTCAGTTTGATGGGCGCTATCAAAGGCTCATATCTGGCCTTAGGCGCTATTTTTATGATGTAGAGCTCTGCACACCTATTGATAATCTAGAGCAGCTTCTGGAAGAAGATGCAGCTGCAAAAACCAAAGAGCTCTACTATGAGTTTACAAGCTTGATGCAGATCCTTGGGCCTGCTGTCGATAGGCTCTATGGCGGCATTTTAGAGCTTGTTGAACGATTTGAGGATCCTGCGACAAAACAGGCTGTTATCCAGAAATGGGAAATTGCAAAAAAGGGATTTGAGCCCTTTTTTTCTCATAATTATAGCTACGAAGACTTTTTGGCTTTCACTCGGCTGTTTGGGCTTTATGGCTATCCACCCATATTTCGAAATACGCCAACGGAGACATCATCGCTTCTTGAGAAAGTGAAGAACGTCAAAAAGATTGTGACAGGGCTTGAATCGCTTTCACGTACCTTAACGACCCTTGTACCGCAAGATCTAGAATCTATACTGTCGTTTATGACGACAATTGTTTCGCATCTACATGCCACAACAAAAGATCCTTCTCGCTATTGTGAGGGACTTAAGCAGTTTACCTGCACCATAGCAACATGTAACAAGCTTTTAGAACATGAGGCGGCTCTTCCATCGCTTGTAGCGGCATATAAGGTTGCTGGAGATGCGACTCCTGCGATTGTTGTATTTGATCAGTCAAGTGAGGAAATTTTCGAGAAAAACAGTGCCTTCATAGCTACTCTTCAGTATCCTGTTATCCATCTATCAAAAGCAGAAACAATTAAGAGGGCAAAAGAGCTTGGGGCTGAAAAGCTCATCATAACAACACCGGAAGGTGATTTTGGCTTCGGTGGGGCACGTAACTGCCAGTTTTTGCTCACACCGCACTCTTCTCAAAAGCTCTTGCTTGTAGATGACGACATGTATATCCATGAGACCAACATGCTCTCATGCGCACTTGCCGAAGGTACATTAAGTGCCGAAGGCATTCAACTTGGTAGAGCTTCAAAATTCAATCTCTTTTACTGGGATCTCCCTGAAGTTCTCTATGCACCTGATAGCACAAATACCTTTCCTGTGTGGATTGATCGCTTTACATCTACAGGTTATTCAGAGCAGCTTATGTTGCCCAAGATCTGTTTGAATCTGCCTCAAGGAAATGAGGAGAGTCACTTTTTATCGTTTGCAAAAGAGCATACATTTATAAAGCCCTCTTTTCACCTTGCATCGAGTAGATATCCAAAGGGGGAAGTCCCTACCAAGCACTTTGTGGGGCTAGATCGCTACCTCAAAAAGTCAATCCCATACGTGCTGCTTCTTTGCCTTACTGAGTTTTTCATTTCGCCCAAGAGCCGTTTTGTGCCTACAATTTTGCCTTGGAACGAAATCGAACTGAACCCGCATGCTGATTTGAACTTTATCTATCGATCTCTCGACATTGTTAAGGGGCGCTTTTGGAATAATATGCGCGGGTTTTTCTCTGAAAAGAGGCCGGAATTCGCTCAATTTTTAGCGATTATAGAAAGAATACGCAATCTTGACGTTGATAAGGTGCTCGCTCAGTATACCCTAGAACTTACGCAAGAAGAACGGGCCTCTCTTATAAAGCTGGGAAGCGTCTACAAAGATGTGAAAAATGATGTGGAGCAGTTTTGGCAGCTGGGGTCTAGACTATGTGCGGAGCCTGATTTTGCCTTTACAGTGCCAGATGCATCGCTTCCTCTTACTCAAGGCTTATGTCTTATGGTGAATGCTCTTGCTCGGGGCGGGTTTAAAGAAGCGCTAGCTGCACTGCTTAAAGCTTAATGCTTCGAGAACATGATCTTCTTCAAGGGTATCTGATTCGGCAAGATCCTGTATGGTGATAGCAACTTTGAGTGCTCTATGCACCGACCTCAGAGACATCTGAAAGCTATCTATGGCCTGTTTGATAAGCTCTTTGATTGGCCCATCTGCAGGGATGTAGGTTTGAAGCTCTTTTGCGGACATCTCTGCATTTGTTTTGTTTGTGCCAAAGCGCTTTTTTTGTCTCGCCCTTGCCCTCATCACTCGTTCTAAAATGGCTTTAGAAGGTTCTTGGTTTTGAATGGACATAAGTTCATGAGAAGCAATCGGAGCCACCCAGACGTGCAGGTCGATGCGGTCAAGTAATGGTCCGGAGATCTTTTTTTGGTAGCGATCAATCTGCAATGCAGTGTCCCGGCATGCTTTTTCGGGGTGGCCTTTATAGCCGCAAGGACAGGGGTTCATGGCAGCTACAAGTAGGCAAGAGCAGGGGAATTTTGTGGAAGCAAGGGCGCGGCTTATTGTAAGTGTGCGATCTTCTAAGGGCTGCCTCATTGCTTCAAGTACAGAGCGAGAAAACTCTGGTAGCTCATCAAGAAAAAGAACGCCATGGTGTGCAAGCACCACTTCACCCGGTCTTGGAACGCTACCGCCGCCTATGAGTCCTGCATAGCTTACGGTATGGTGAGGGGAGCGAAAGGGTCTATTTTGTATAAGGTTTGCGTGTGGAAGCTGACCCGCTATAGAATAAATTTTTGTGACTTCTAATGCCTCATCAAATTCTAGTGGCGGCATAATGCTGATTAATGCTTTTGCAAGAAGGCTTTTACCAGTGCCGGGAGGTCCTGTCATGAGTATGTTGTGATTTCCAGCAGCAGCAATTTCCATAGCGCGCTTTGCTTGAAGCTGCCCTTGAATTTCAGAGAAATCGACAGGATGTGGTTTTTGCTCTTTTGTCTCTCTAGCTTTTATAGATGGCGGTGTTTGACCATTAATTGCTGTGATGGCATCTCTAAGGGATTCTACAGCGAGCACCTCAATTCCTGGTACGAGGGCCGCTTCCATTCCGTTTGCTGCAGGAAGTAAAATTCCTTTAAGCTTAAGCTCTTTTGCAAGGTAGGCATAGGCAAGAGCGCCAAGAACAGGTCGGGTATTGCCACCAAGGCCAAGCTCTCCCACAATAAGATAGTCGGCTAGCTTTTCTTTTTTAACTAAACCCCTATTAGAAAGCATGCCCATGGCTATGGGTAGATCGTAGGCGGCGCCCTCTTTTTTAAGGTCGGCCGGGGCTAAGTTTATGGTGCAGGAGAATTTTGTTATATCGCAGCCAGAATTTTGTAGGGCAGTAAAGACGCGATCTTTGGCTTCGCGTACGGCGGCATCTGGCAGGCCAACAAGTACTAAAAAGGGTTTTTCAGACTCTCGAGAGTCAACTTCGATTTCAACGCGGACTGCTTCGAGGCCTATACAGGCCCCGGATACAATGCGTGTAAGTGCCACTTTTACTCTTCAACTTGTAGTACAAAGTAGGCAGGGAAAGCAAAGTTATTGTTTGGACGTTCTGACACCCAAATTGTCACTGGCTTATTTACAGACTTTGAGAGATCTGCTTTTGTGCTATAGAGGTAGGCAATCGGCAAATTCGTTTTGAGGTTAAGCAGAACGTAGTCGCCAGGACGAGTGCTTACAAAGCTGTTGTAAGGCTTTATTGTGCCATGAAGGGTAGTGCCTTTTGCCTGCTCTTCAGCATAGTAGGCTTGGGCGTTCTCTTTATGGCCATTTTGTGCTAAGAAGGCATCTTCTTGCTGCTGCCAAGAAAGTGTGCCTACTGGTTTTGCAGGAGCTGGAGGTGTAATGACAGGCATATCCTGTTTAACATTCTCTGATTTTACACCTTCTTGTTTTACACTTTCTGATTTTACTGGTGGTTGTGGTGTAGATGGCTCATCGTTGCTTGCAACGCTGCGGTTAAGATAGAGTTGCTGCATATGAGAGATAAGTGTTTCTGCTTGAGCTACAGCCTGTGGCATATCTTTGTTGTCTTTGATAAACTGGTTAAGTTTTTCAGAGATGGTAGCGAGCTGGATTTTGTGAAAAGGCTTTTGCAGTTCTGCATCGAGTGCAGCTTCAAGGTCAGTCAATGTTTTCATGGCATCGGCTTTACGAGTCTCTTGACGTGCGTAGTAGCCTTCATCACCTGCTCTTTGTACGTAGTCTTTAGAGACATAAAAGCGCACATCTTCTGGAAGATCGATCTGAAGCCATTTGTTGTTTTGTGAAGCGATGGTGCCTTTTACAGTATCGCCGCTATTAAGTTGTGCAACAGATGGGCTTGAGCGATCTGGTCCAAGGCGGACAAAAACATTAGAACCTTCTACAACGCCGTCAAGTACG
This sequence comes from Verrucomicrobiota bacterium, assembly GCA_018239765.1. Lineage (GTDB taxonomy): Bacteria > Chlamydiota > Chlamydiia > Chlamydiales > FEN-1388 > SZAS-7. The sequence goes on along the minus strand of JAFEGT010000017.1, from coordinate 19,568 downwards.
TAGGTGCGAAAGATATATCCTTTAAGACCTTTTGGTGGCATGCAGGCGTAGAAATCGTCTACGATACCAGTGACAAGAACGAGATCATCGCGGTCGAGTTCTTTGTACACCTGTGCATCGAGATTCGGTTGCAGGCGCATGCGCACATTGTGACCTGTCACTTTGCCTGTAAATGGTTCAAATCGTTTTGAAGATTGGCTCGCCGGTTGATCAGCCAACACAAACGGTGTAAAAGCTAATGAAGCTAAAAGAATCGCAAGACGCATAAAAATAACCTGTGTACAAAAGTTAGAGTCCCTTATTCTAAGTTCTGCTCACGATTTTCAGCAAATGTAAAATGGGTCGTTGGCGGTATATTCGTTCCCCCCTGCCCTTGCCCGTGCCCATTTTTCAAACAATCTGCCAGAGCCTTCTTGAGGCTAACGTTATAACGCCCCTAAAGGGGCTTTAGCAGAATAAAATTAAAACAATTCGGGCAAGGGCAGGGGCAGGGGCAAGGGCAAGGGCACGGAAGTGATTTTTTGTTAATGTCTTAGAACGGCGACGATGTGCTCGCAGTTTTGCCTGCCGCAGGTGCAGCCGATAGGCTCGCCAAGATAGACGTTGTAATGCTCGGTAGGATCGAGCTTGTTGGTGACTTTGTACATCTTATCTCCCACGCTTTCGACAATCCACTCTTCAAATTTGAGTTCGTCTTCTGCAACTTCTTCTTCAGGAAGTGCAACGTGAGTGCTCTCTTCGCCTTTGAGTATGCGAGTTATTTGGCAGTACATGCAGTTGCAGCCATCAATAGGATGTAAATAGTTTTCAAGTTCCTCAGGTGGAAGCGACTTTGCAAGCATCTGAATTTTGCTTACTACTTCCTCTGGTAGTGGGGCTAAATTGCTATAGGCTGGATTGTGCTGTAGGGCTTGAGTGAGTGATTCGAGTGTGCCAAAAAGCATGCGGAATGGCCCGGCAAGTGCAGATGTTGTTTGAGGCTCTCCAAGAGAGTTTGCGTGAGCATGAAAAATTTCATTAATAACTTCTTGTGACAAGCCAGGTATTGCAACACGTGTTGTGTCTTTAAGTGTTACAATCAATAGTTTGTCATCCATGTGAAGTGATGAAACTTTGTCCCACGTTGTAGAAATGAAGGGAGGAATTGATATAATTTTATCTGTAATTTTCATTAAGGATCCTCCTTTTCCTTAATTATATATGTATCTCTATTTTTAAGTCAATGAAATTAGCACTCTCGGATCTCAAGTGCTGAATTTGAAGTTGTTGACAAAAGAAATCAGGTTGCAGTATTGATAGACAAAACCTGCCACGGAGTTATAATAGATGAAAGAAAAAGTATTTGTTCTAGATGCTAACGTTCTCCTACACGACCCAGAAGCGATTTTTAAGTTTCCACGGCATGAAATAGCAATTCCCGTAACGGTGCTTGAAGAGCTAGATAAGCTCAAACGTACTCCTGGAGAGCTTGGACGCAACGCCCGAGCTGCCATACGCGAACTTGCGGCCCTCAAAGGAATGGGTAAAGGCGATCTTCATAAGGGTGTAACGCTTCAAAACGAAGCTACAGTGCGCATTTTAATTGAAATGAAGACAGATTTTTCTGATAGCCTTGCCATGACGATTAATGACAATAAAATTGTAATGGCAGCATACTACCTGTTTGAACAGGGTAAGAAGGTGGTTTTTGTTTCTAAAGACTTTGCTGCCCGCGTAAAGGCAGAGGCAATTGGTCTTGAGACCGAAGATTATGAAAATCTCAAATTTAACTACGAAACCTTGTCGACAGGTATTCGTCATATCGAACTTGAAAAGAACCTAATCGACCACTTCTATAAAGATGGTCACTTAACAATACCTGGAATGCAGTTTCGTCCAAACGAGTATGGTATTTTAAGCTCTCAGGAGCATTCAAGTGCCGTATCTCGCTTTGATATGCCTACAAACCAACTTGTTCCATTAGTTAAAATCCCAACAATGTGGGGCATAAAGCCACGCAATGTGGAGCAAAAGTGTGCAATGGATGCGCTTTTACGAGATGATTGCAAACTTGTAACTCTTTTAGGACCTGCTGGAACTGGTAAAACGCTCTTAGCTCTTGCCTGCGGTTTACGTAAGGTTTTTGATGAGGGGCTTTACACCAAGATTCTCGTGTCTCGTCCTATAGTGCCGCTTGGACGTGATATCGGCTACTTGCCTGGAACAAAGGAAGAAAAGCTTTCTAGCTGGATGCAGCCAATTTTTGATAACCTAGAACTTCTTTGCGCATCACTAGGAAATGAGCCTACAGATACATTAAGATGGGTTTTGGATAGCAAAAAAATTGAAATGGAAGCGGTAACGTACATACGCGGTCGCTCGCTGCCTAAGATGTTTATCATTATAGATGAAGCGCAAAACCTCACTCCACACGAGATTAAAACCATTATTTCGCGGGCAGGTGATGGCACCAAGGTCGTGCTTGCAGGCGACCCTACGCAGATTGATAACCCATATCTTGATAAGGACTCAAACGGCCTTACCTACACTGTGGGCAAGTTTAACAACTCGAACCTACATAGCCACGTCTATCTTGAAAAGACAGAGCGCTCTGAGCTTGCGGCGCAAGCTACAGAGTTTATGTAGGACTAAATTAAGTTTTTCATGAACTGTAAAAGCAGGTGAGAACGGACCTTATCCTTAAGCGTAGCTTGGGGGGTGGCCTTTGTTGCCTGCTTTTTGTCTTTCTTTAAGATTGCATGACATTTTTCGGTAACCCTTTTGTCTTTAATCACAAAGGCAATTTCATGATCGAACTGGGCGCTTTTTTTGGTAAAGTTAAAGCTGCCTATCATCATGTGGGTATCATCAAAAGTAGCCACTTTTTTGTGGTAGATCTGGTCTTGTTTTGTATGCTCATATACTTTGTCAGCAAGATGGAAAAAGCCGCGTCCCGCATATGCCTGTAGGTATCTACCAAATGTAGAACGCTTTGCCATGCCATTATGGACAAGTATACGTTTTAGGTGAGGATTGTTTTTCTTTGCCGTTGCAAGCGCTCTTTGAATAGGTTTGGTTGGGCAAAAGGTCCAGTTGGCTATGTGGAGCTTATTCTTGGCTTTCAGTATTCGTTTTTCATAGTGACGGATAATTGGGTTGTTGGCTCTATGTTCAGGGCCGCCTACTATAACCTTCATGCGTACTTGTTGCGTATGTACACGGGAATTTTCAACCATTGAGCAGTGCCCAGGAGCATGCTGAAGTGTAAAAAAGCGGTTTTGTGCACTGTGGTTGCCCGAGCGCATTTCCCAGAGCTGGTACAGTCTAAAAAATTGAGTTCGTAAGGTTTTAGCAACATCTTGGCTTTTGCCTACAATATCGCTATCGCGGCTTGAGCGCTCAAGTAGTCGTGAGGATGGAGCTACCTTTCTATGTACTTGGTGTCGACTTGATTTTTCGCGATTGAGCCTTGGGTGAATGCCAGTTCCGCCCGATACAAAGTATTTTCCATCGACAACGAGTAGTTTTACATGGTTTTCTTCGGTATGAAAGTCAAGACCCACTTTAAAATGGCGATCGGTGATAAGCAGCTGAAAACGGTCAGAAAACTTCTCCTGGAGAGCTTTTAACATTTTTCGATCTGCATCTTCTAAAAGATCGCTGCTGATAAGTATGTGCGTCTTTACTTTGCTGTTTTTGGTCATTTTGGAGTCGATCAGCGCAAGTACCTCGCGAAAATCTTTGCCGCCTGCAAAATTGCCTGAAAGCTCAATGCTCTCTTCTGCAGATTTAATAAGTGCTTTTTTCCACTTGAGTCCTTCGTCAGCGGTTTTTGTAAGATGAATATCGGCGGTTTGATATCTACCGAGTTTTGAGTCACTCTCTTGTGGGTGGGGTAGTTGTTGTAAAAGTCGCTTTTTGGATAGATGTGTGCTGACTGCTTGGGCAATAGCAACGGCGCAAATAAAACCAACGGCTGCGCCTGCTCCAATTGCGGCTCCAACAAAACCTCCTGCTAAAAAGCCTATAGCGCTGGCGGCGATAACGATAAGGGCGGCTTTTGCCACTTTTTTGGCAAGTTCGGTGGCTTTTTGTTGCCATGTTGGCTCAATCTTCTCGCCAAACTGAGGGTAAAATATCTTATTGCTTATATTATTCATAATAAATAGTATAGCATTTAAAGGAATATTTATCAATACATATTACTTTTAACAGACTATTCTTGAAGGTGCTTTACATGGATTCTCTTGACTTTCTCGCCTCATATGCCTCTAGCTGTAATTACAGGCATAACGAATATAAAAGGGGGCCTCTTGTAGACCGCCTCACAACTGCTATTAAGCATGCAGAATCCTTGAAAGATCTTTCACCCCATGATAGGGCTGTTCTCAAAGTTTCTATCGACACCCTGCGCGATCATGCTAAAAAGAGTCATAGCAACTTCTGGGCACGCTTTTTTACAAGCCAAAAGCGCCTTGGGGGGGTAATAAGGCAGCTAGAAAGTCTATCGGACAATCTTGCGAATGTACCTATTACTGGCGAAAGGGCCTTTCGAATACAGTTTCTTGCACAGGCTCCTAAAACACTGCGCATAAAGCATGCCCCGAGTAATCACCATATTAACCATTTTACTTGGAGAGATGGCTCAAAAGAGGTCAGAATGGTGGACGAACACAAAGCTGTAAACTGGTTAAGTAATGCCGTCTACAACTCAACAAAGGGCGATTGGAATCGATATCATGCTATTATGGCAGGTGCATATCGCGGCGATCATCTGTTGATAGAAGATGATCCTTCGCATCAAAAGGCCGATCAGCTTACGCAATGTGGGACGATTTTGAGAGGGTCATCACATTATGAAAGGGGAAGGCCTATTAAAGAGTGGAAAGATGGCCAGCCCGTTTTTGCACCAGAAGGCCGCGAAAGTTTTGTCAAAGCAAAAGAGCCTCATCATGGTATTACTGGCGATCATGTGCGCCACATACTGTTTAATCGTGTTGAAATGTGCCATACCAAAGATGGCAAGATCATTCCTGCCAAAACAGCAACTCAGGTGCAGCACCTTTTTGATGCAAAAAAACCTGTTAGGGATGTTGATGGAAACGAGGTAAAACCAGAGGAGGTAAAAAAAAGACACTATGTGGCTCTGCAGTTTGAATCATCGGCCGACTCTGATGGTAATAACCTGCTTGATATCAAGTTTTACACCCACAGGATTTTAGGCTTTATCACCTATCGCATTCGCAAGCTCTTAGGTATACAAAAAGCCAACATCGGCGCCTATGGCTACGGCGTTACCGACATGAAGCCAATTATAATTTCAAAATAAAAAGGCCTCACTTTAGAAGTGAAGCCTCTTGTTTGTATGGAGGTGGAGAGAATCGAACTCTCGTCCTAGACAAATTCCGGATACTAGCGTCTACATGCATAGTGTCTTGATTTTATAAAGGAGTAGGTACTGCAAAACACCACATTTCACTACTCCTTAGCGGTTCATAAATCTCGATTGATCTTCCAAACCACCAACTGACTATCAATCACACCAAGAATATTCACGGATAGATCTAGGGACCCTTGGTCCAGTCTCTAGCTACCCGAGCATTGTAACTGTTAGGTTACGCTGCAGCCAAAGCTAGGTTGTCTTCAGCAAAGCTGAAGTCGCAAGCGATGACGTTGCTATTTTGTTTAGCATTTATCGTTTGTCGGCTTTTTAAGGAGGCCAACCGACACCCTCCGCATGCAGCTAATACGGGCATTGCAAGTCGAAACCAGTACACCCCCATACAACCATAATACCATATATCGAAATTTAAGTCTTATTCTTATTCTTGATCTTGAGGCCTCTTGCAAAACTAGCTCTGATGTCAATAACTTGAAACTCAAGCTTTATGGAGTGACTCGCTTTAGCGAGTCTTTTTCTAGGCCGATTTATCGGCCGTTTTAAAAGCCCGCAAGAGGCCGATGAATCGGCCGAACCAAAGACTCGCTAAAGCGAGTCACTCCAAAATGCTTCGCCTCGAGTTTTACAAAGGGCTCTCAAGATCAAGATCAAGATTAAGAGAATTTTTCTTAACCTTATTTTGGTTGGTTTTGTACAATGGCTCCCATGAGATACCTTACTTTGCTTTTCATTGCCTTCATAGGCCTGCTAAATGCAGATGACCGCATTTTTAGCCTCTTGCCGCAGACGATTACGCCTCTTGCGGTGGAACCAGCTATTCCTAAAAACTTTGTGGCGCTAAGTAAAAAAGGGCCGCTTGATCTTACTGACTGGGTTTACTGGGGTCCGAAAGAGGTGGTAGAGGCCTATTTTGCCAATCCAGAGTCACTTAAAACTTCGATTTTGCGTGTTCGTTTAAGTGAAACTGTGCAGCAAATATCACCTGAGAAATTTAGCTGCGAAAACGATGAGCTTTGCAAACTTATGGCCCCTATGGGACTTAAGAGGCTGTACGATGTCAGAAGCCGCTGGGGAAAATACCCAGTTTATACCATCACGGCACAATTTGAACATAAGTGGCTTTACACAAGCTGGGTGGGGCTTTCTGATCCACAAGGCACAACGCTCATGTTTGAGCTTGTCTATCCTGGCTCAAAGCCGACTCAAGAGCAGTTTGATCTCTGGGATCAGTTTATAGACAAAACCAAATCACTTGCTGCCGATAGCTACTACATCTCCTACGATCTTGGCTCAACAGAAGTTACGCTTTATGACAAAAGCTTTTTACTTGTTGGAGAGCAGCGCTATTCAGATAAGTTAATCCGCATTGCCTACAAACCGCTTAAATCTGACCTTAAGGCCAATGTAGATACAGTGTACCTTGCCAATATTGCTCCACAAGAGGATATCAGTGGCCCGGGCGCTAAGGTGTACCTTGTGCTGGAAGCAAAAGATGGTACAACCCAGAAACAGATGGTGCCTGTTTTTATAAAGCCGGTAGTAGAGTTTAGTATTGAGGGCAATCTGCTCTATGAACAGCCCTTACCGAGTATGCTAAAAGAATATTTAAATAATGCAGCTTGATGTTGTTTCAGATTTACGCGATGATCACGTTCTTGCAGTTCACGCGCTGTATCAAAAGGAGTGGTGGACTCATAAACGATCGCTTCAAGATGTTGAACATCTGCTTTCCCATTCACTTTCTGTTGCCTTAGTTGAAAAAACCTCAAATACCCTCGTAGCCTATTCTCGAGTTGTTACCGACTATTTACGTCATGCGCTTATTTATGATGTGATTGTCGATGAGTCTTATCGCAAAAAACAGGTCGGTAGGCGTCTTATGGAGGCAATCTTATCCCATCCAGAGCTACAGGGTGTGGTGCGATTTGAGCTAAAATGCCTTCCTGAGCTGGTTCCTTTTTATGCAAAATGCGGCTTTACACTGCCCGAAGAGGGGCTGATCTCCATGATTCATGTTCGCAAAGAATTTTAAATGAGTCAATAGGTTGACCGTTTATAGCTCTACCTCACCCTCCTCATGCAGTGTGTTCCACATGTCTCTGGTTTCTGCAGCGTCCTTTTTTTGTTCATTTTTGGATAGAGC
>JAFEGT010000017.1:6710-12037 GCA_018239765.1 Verrucomicrobiota bacterium | reverse complement strand
TGGCTTGGGTTTGGCAGGTTCAGGCTTTTGACTGCTCTTTTGAATGTTTTTGGGCTTGGTAGATCTGTCAATGGGTGGGGGATTATTATTGGTGATCATAAAACTTGCACGTATCGTTCGCGCTGTAACAGAGTCTGATTTTGCAGCTTTAGAAAGTACATATTCACCACGACCTGCAAAGATAATTTTTACAGACTCATTGTTTTTTAATTCTTTGAGTTTATTGGATATTTCGGAATTTGCAGCAATTTCTTTCAGGATTTGTGTAAGAAAAGACTGTCCAGTAACTTTAATGCCGTCTTTTCGCACTTCTATCTTTGTTCTGGGGGAAGTTTTTAGTATTTTTGAAGAAAATTGAATGTTAGAGTCTTTTCCTACCGTCCACTCACTTAGATCCGGAAATCTATCCATTATAGACATAGAAACCTCCTCTTTAGAAGCTCTACACTTAGTATACAATATAAATATTTAAATATAAATAGCTAAGGCTGGGGTTTAGTGCGCAAAGAAAAAGAGGGGCTATAGGGTCCTACAAGCGTTCTTTTCCACCACAGGCCTGTGTTCTTTTTCTCTTCAAAGGTTGTAAATTCGTAGATATACATCATGGCACGGATATATTTGGGGGGCTTTTCTGAAAATGGATTGTGCCGTAAAAGCTTTAGCACATCAGGAGTGCCCTCTAAAAGCCTTGTAAGAAAGTTCTGAAACCACTCTTCATCCGCAAATGCCCTAAAGGGCAAAAACCATGCTTGCCAGTCAAGTCTGGGCTGGTAGGGTGATATGCGAGTGGGCCTTCTCTTGAGATCTGTTGGCTTATGATAAAAGTCATATTGTTGCCAGGTGGCCCCATCATCGCTACCTTCTACAACCACCTCGTAGCGGGTGCATGTCATAATGGCAAAGATGCCATAGCGGTTACATATATGGCAGCTCGAAAAGGTGCTGAGCAGCTTGTGAATAGCACGTGATGGAAAAAAGTGATCCCAAAAGCGCAAGAGCTGTAATCCAAAAAGGATGCTTCCGGCAAGCGTAAGGGCAAGGTTGGGCGTTGAAGATACTTCAGGCAGGCTAAAGCCGATTCTTTCTAAAAAGGTATTATTTAAAAGAATGAGCGAAAATATGGCCGTCATATGGTTGAGGTAAGAAAAATTGCCTGTAGCGTAGATAAAAAGCTGTAGCCCAACAAAAAGGGCACATACCGCAAGGCGGATATCTTCAGAAAAAAAGAGAAAGAATGGCACCACAAGCTCAATAAAAAACATCATCCAGCAGGAAAACTTGTGAAACCACATTGGCAGCTTATAGACATACCAGGCTGTAGCATTAGGAATGGGCTGGCTTTGGTAGTGATAGGCAACGGCGGAAAGGTTTTTCCAGTTTGGGTCTTTACTTTGAAACTTTACCGCGCCAGATTGTACATGAAAGCGAAAGAGTAAAAAGTTAATGCTAAGCCAAACCATGATATTGGGCACATCGCTTAAACTTAACAAAAAGGTGTTAAGCGCAACCTCTTGTAAAAACATCTCCCAGCCAAAGCCTAAAAAATCTTGCCCTGCCGATATTATAGAAAAATACAACACCCACAAGAGCGCAATCATAAGAGGTGGGTAGATACCCAAAAGAAGCAAAATTGAGCAGATCACCCCGGCAACTACCACGCTCATGAGCGCTCTATTGTCCGATCGAAACCAAAAGAGGGTGGGGGCGATGGAGTACTTATCTTTGGGTCGCAATTTTGCAATCAGGTTTAAGTAGCTCGATGTCGGTAAAATGCCATTATCGCCAATTAATCCCTTGATCTGAAAGAGAAAGGGCCAAAAGGCACATAGATAGATAGCGCCGAGCCACCTCGGAAACCAGTGTGCAATAATTGTATAGTCTTCAACGTTGAACATAACCGCACTCTAAAAAAACATTAATATTAAGAGCAAGCACCTCTTGTAAAAATTGTATTTTACCCTTGCTCGTCCCTACTTTTTATTTATTCCACTTGAGCCTTTTTTATGACCTAATAGAAAGCCTCCTTGTGGGTATTCGATGGAATGAAAAATAAAATAATTCGGGCAAGGGCACGGGCACGGGCAGGGGCAAGGGTTAAGAGTTTTAAAAGCCCTACCATATTTTATTGGAAATGGTGTAGCATAGTAGCCTCTAGAGAGGTGTACGTATGTTTGAAGCGGTTGATCCAAAAAGTAGTTTTTCCGGTCGCGAAGAAAAGATTTTAGCGTTCTGGCAAGAGAATGGTATTTTTGAAAAGTCTGTTGAGGCCACAAAAAACTCGCCACTTTTTGCAACATACGATGGCCCACCCTTTGCTACAGGGCTTCCACACTATGGCCACCTTTTGGCAGGCACCATCAAAGATGTAGTGCCTCGTTACAAAACTATGAAGGGGTTTCATGTGCCTCGTCGCTTTGGCTGGGACTGCCACGGCCTTCCTGTTGAAAATGAGATCGAAAAGGCCAAGGGGCTCTCTGGAGCTGCATCTATTGAAGAATTTGGAGTGGCAAACTTTAACGAAGAGTGCCGCTCGATTGTCCTGCGCTATTCTAAAGAGTGGAAATCGATTGTGCAGCGCACCGGCAGATGGGTAGATTTTTCCAAAACCTACCACACCATGGACCTTTCATTTATGGAGACAGTCTGGTGGGTCTTTAAGGAGCTCTACAAAAAAGGGCTTGTCTATGAAGGCTACAGAGTTATGCCCTATTCCTGGAAGCTCGGAACGCCTCTATCCAACTTTGAAGCTGGCGAAAACTATAAAGAGACAGATGACCCATCCGTTGTTGTGACCTTTCCACTTCTTGATGAAGAAAATGTGTCGCTACTTGCCTGGACGACAACACCATGGACGCTTATTTCTAACCTAGCAGTGATTGCAGGTCCCGATATTGACTACGTCCTTGTGCAAGATCCACACTCACATCACAAGTACATTTTAGCTGAAAGCCGCCTTGCTGCCTATTTCAAGCATCCAGAAGAGGAGATCGTCCTTAAGCGCTTTAAAGGCCGTGAACTTGAGGGGAAGGCCTACAAGCCAGCATTTTCGTACTTCAGCAACACAAAAAATGCCTTTAAGGTTATTGTCGACGAATTTGTTACTGTCGAAGATGGTACAGGGCTTGTTCACGCGGCACCTGGTTTTGGTGAAGCTGACTTTTATGCCTGCCAGAGAAAGGGTATACCAGTAGTTTGCCCTGTAGATCAAAATGGACAGTTTACGCAAGAGGTGCCGGAATATAAGGGCCGCATGGTAAAAGAGTGCGATAAAGAGATCATACGCCACCTGAAGCAAGAGGGGCGCATACTCAAGCACGACACCATCCGCCACCGCTATCCATTTTGCTGGAGATCAGACACACCTCTTATCTATAAGGCTATGTCAACCTGGTTTGTTAGCGTAGAAAAAATCAAAGACAAGCTTTTAGCTGCAAATGAGCAGATCTACTGGATGCCAGGGCATATCAAACATGGCCGTTTTGGCAAGTGGCTAGAGGGTGCTCGCGACTGGAACATCAGCCGCAACCGCTACTGGGGAACACCAATACCGCTTTGGCGCTCTGAAGATGGCGAGCTGCTTGTTGTGGGCAGCATCAAAGAGCTTGAAGAGCTCACAGGCCACAAGGCAACAGACCTTCACCGACATTTTATAGATCATTTAGAGATCAAAAAAGATGGAAAAGTGTTTAAGCGTATTCCAGAAGTCTTTGACTGCTGGTTTGAATCGGGCTCTATGCCTTATGCGCAGAATCACTACCCATTTGAAAACCAAAAGATGTTTGAAGAGAGCTTTCCGGCTGACTTTATCGCCGAAGGTCTTGACCAAACTCGTGGCTGGTTCTATACCCTTACCATACTCTCAGCGGCGCTCTTTAATAGACCTGCCTTTAAAAACGTGATCGTCAATGGTATTGTGCTTGCAGCTGATGGGCAAAAAATGTCCAAAAGGCTCAAAAACTATCCAGATCCTGAAGAGGTGATAAAAAAGTACGGCGCTGATGCCGTCCGCCTCTACATGCTTAACAGCAACGCTGTAAAAGCTGATGACATGTGCTTTTCTGAAGCAGGCGTAGAACTTGTGCTCAAACAGGTGCTTATACCACTCTGGAATGCCTACAGCTTCTTTTTAACCTACGCAAGACTCTATAACTATAAGCCTAAAGACGAAGAGGCACCGGTAGCACCCCAAGCAGCAATCGACCGCTGGATTCTTTCTCTTACTCAAAAGCTTGTTCACGATGTAGAGACAGGTATGGATGCTTACGACTTAAGCCAGAGTGTGGGCCCATTCGTTGCCTTTATTGAACAGCTTACCAACTGGTACATACGTAGATCGCGCCGCCGCTTCTGGAGCGATGAAGATAGCCCTGATCGTCAGCAGGCCTTTCAGACGCTCTACACAGTGCTTATACAGCTCAGCAAGGTGATTGCACCATTTGTGCCATTCGTGTCCGATAGCATCTATCGCAACTTAAAGATGCCAAACGATCCTGAGTCTGTCCACCTATGCCGCTATCCAGCCTATCACAAGGAGCTACGCGATGAGCATCTTGAGCAGGCTATGGACAAGGTGCAGCAGGCAGTATCGCTTGGTCATGGTCTTCGTAAGATTCATGAGATAAAGGTGCGTCAGCCACTTCGTCAAGCCTATATCATCTCGGCAAATCCGGTTTCGCTTGCTCTCTTGAAAGAAGAACAGGATCTTATTGCCGATGAGCTTAACGTGCAAAAGATTGTCTTCAGCAGCGATGAGAGCCAATTTGTTACGCTTATGGCAAAGCCAAACTTTAGAGTGCTTGGTAAAAAGGTTGGCAAGTTGATGAATAGCGCTCATAAGGTAATCACAGAGCTTCCAGCTGGTGAGCTTTCTAAACTTATGAACGGAAAATCCATCCAGATAATGGTTGAAGGGCAGTCAATAGAGTTAACAGCCGATGAAGTGCAGGTAGAGCGCAAAGTAAAAGAAGGTCTCGTTGCTGAAAATCTTGGTGACATTACTGTTGCACTCGATACAGAGCTAGATGAGGAGCTTCTGCAGCTTGGTCTTGCACGTGAAATTGTGAACAAGCTTAACCTGATGAGAAAAGAGCAGGGGCTTGATATTGCCGATCGCATTGCGGTAACGCTTGATACTACCGATCGTGTAAAGAGCTGTATCGAAAAGCACACTTCATACATATCTCCTGAGGTTTTAGCGCTTTCATTTTCCTTTGGCCCGTGTGCAGGAAGTGAGCTTGATTTGAACGGAGAGCGCGCTGTTGTAGCTCTTGAAAAGAGGCAAAAATGAAGTCCCAAAAGGATTCAAGGATGAGCTGGGGCGCAATTTT
>JAFEGT010000017.1:0-6633 GCA_018239765.1 Verrucomicrobiota bacterium | reverse complement strand
GATGATCCAAAAAGGGCTCATGAAATAGCCATGCGCAAGGAAGCGATATTTCAAGAGCATATTAAGACTGCCGATGTGCAGCTTGTTGCAGGCGTAGATACACTTTTAGAGGCGCTTTATGAAGAAAAGGTGCCTTGTGCTATAGCATCGTCCTCTATTGTAAAAAATATCGAGCTGCTTTTGCAACACTCCCATATTCGTAAATACTTTAGCCATATTATCTCGGGTGAAGATGTAAAGGAGGGGAAACCCAATCCTGAATGCTTTATAAAGGCAGCTGTATCTGTACAGATGCCCCCAGAGCGCTGTGTGGTGTTTGAAGATGCGCTTCTCGGTGTGGAGGCTGCAAAAAGAGCCAAGGCAAAATGTGTGGCTATCACCACAACGTTTGATAAGCAGAAGTTTGAGCAGCTTGCTCATAAACCTGATATGATTATCAATAAATTTAACCAGATAGACCTGAAGGAGTTAGAAAGTTGGTTTCGGTAAATGCGCCAAAAAGCTACAATTCCTCTTTTAACCTGCAGAAAATATGCAACAACTTATAAAGAACTTCTTTATTTTCGTACTTTGCATAGCGCCTATAGCGTCTATTGAAGCTGGCGGCCGCCCAATAGTGCTGCTTTTGCTTGGCGTGCCGGGATCTGGCCGTGATGCGCTTGCAGTAAAAATCAGCAGCTCTTTTTCTCTTCCCTACATCTCAACTGCCGACCTGTTACTTGACTATAGCGATGATGACAGCGAGATAGGTCACTTTACACGTGAATGTTTAAACACAGGCCGTATTCCCGACGATCTATTGATGAAGCTTATTCTAGAGCGAATCAAGCAGCAAGACTGTGCAAAAGGCTTTTTGCTTGACGGGTTTCCTAAAACTGTCGAGCAGGCAAAGGCGCTTAACGTGCGCTTTAGCCAAGAATACTGTATGCTGCCTACCTATATCCGCACCTCTGATCAATGGCTGTTATGCTGTCATGAAGGTAGGCTTATCTGCACAAGCTGTGGCCGTGTCTACCACCAGGACCGTTCTCCGCCGCATACAGAAGGGGAGTGCGACCTTTGCGGCTACGAGCTTACGCAGCGAAGCGATGACTGCCCAGAGACCTTAAAAAAGCGCACAGAGACTCACCGAGATACAATCCTTCCCTTAGTTTCGTTCTATACCGAAGAAAAGATGCTTGTAGAGATCAATGGCGACCGTCCGTTTGATGAGATGTTCCAAGACGTCAAAATGCTCATCAACTCCAAAAGATAAACCTGTCCAATTAAAAATTAACAAGATCCGCAAGATCGCCTACGGCGGCAAGATACGTAGGATGGGAAAACGAAACAATTCTCAATTTGAAACGCCTTTAGTCATTCTCCAACGATAAGAACGATATAACGATAAAAACGATAAAAAAATGGGGAAAATCGAATCGGGTATATTTGTTAACTATCGTATTTTCAATGGTATACATAAAAGACGAGAAAAAAACGAAACGGGGTCTTTGCACCAAGTTCACCCTTAAGGCCTCAAATATCATCCAATGCTCAAAAACGGCTAACAGACGCTCCAAAAGCCATGCAAGGGGCGATAGAATCACCAATCTCTTAATTTTTTAATTTGTTTTGCATAAAAAAAGAAATTGTGTATTGTTTCACTGAACAGTAACACAAGGAGACGTTTATGCGGAGTAAAAAAACAGTATTTTTTGCCCTTTTAGCAGTGTGTGGGATGCTTTTTGGCATGCCTTCAGCTATCGGAGCGCCAAAAGGAAAGAAGCATCAATCATCTAGATGCATAAAAAAGCAACGCGTGAAAAAATTGCATGCGTGCGAAGCTCGAATCGGCAATCTAAATGCCGAAAATATAACTGGTGAAAATATAATCGCCGACAATATATATGCAAGGACCGGTTCTATTGCCGATCTTCAGACAAATAACCTTACAGTCAATGGCGATGCAGCCATCCATGGGGATCTCACTGTTGATGGATGTGTGACATCAAAGTGCTGCAAAAACACTGATCAAATCACCCCAACAATTATCAATGTTCCATTTAACCTTTTTTATTCCACGGGAACTGCTTCTCAGTCTGGTACGACAGTTACAGGTGTGGGTACAGCATTTACCCCTGACATGGTAGGTGGTCGTATTGTGTTTAATTACCAATCAGCCCCCTTAGTAAGTGGCTCCTGGGCAAACATTGTGGGTTTTGTTGATTCTAGACATCTCATTGTTGATAGGTCATTGGAAGTTGCTAGCAGCACCTTCCGCATTGGATATGGCCCATACACATCTATTCAAGAAGCCATTGATACGTTCTGTACAGGGTTTGCTGGATATACGTTTATTGAAATTATGCCTGGAACGTACGATGAGTTTATTAATATCGAAGGATTTTTGGCTGTAGCTAATAGCCAAGCTAGGGACTTTCAGAATGGCGATGAACAGGCTGCAGGCGGAACCCCTGGATTTCAAATCCTCGGAGATACACGTCCTTACATCAATTTTAGTTATGCAACTGGATATGAATATGCCGGAACTTCTGGGCGGGGAAGAAACTATGTTGTCACAACGGATGTTCCTGGAGTTGGGCCATATAATGCATTCATTGCATCGTCCTTTGGTGCAGTCGGTGGTGTTACAAATTTAGGAGCACAAAATGCGGAACCTCTATTTGCTCCAGGTGTGAGTGGTCTTGCCTGTGGTCCCTTAACAAACAGTGGTATTGCAGGAGAAATTGCTGTTATCCGAAGAGGAACTTGTGGTTTTGCGTCTAAGACAGCAAATGCCCAAGCTGCAGGCGCTGCCGCTGCTATTATTTGGAATAATAACCCTCTAACAGGAATTACTGTAATGGGAGGCCTAGACTTTAGCGTCACCATTCCAGCCTATTCTATCTCTAATGCTGATGGTCTTGCACTATCCGCTGCAATTGATGCAAATCCATCAATCAAAATTAGCGTAACTCCAGATGGAGGTATCTA
Source organism: Verrucomicrobiota bacterium (assembly GCA_018239765.1). Lineage (GTDB taxonomy): Bacteria > Chlamydiota > Chlamydiia > Chlamydiales > FEN-1388 > SZAS-7. The sequence continues at coordinate 3,660 of JAFEGT010000017.1, read as the reverse complement.
CTATCCACCGCTTGGAACAAACTATGCTATTGCCAATCTCTCCCACCCGGGTGGTGATAGAAGCAAAGTGACAGTAACGATGACGCCTCCACTTCCTGTTGCTGATGATAACATCCTTGCACCACCAGTTCTTGAGCAACCTATTTTTGATGCTCCATCTGTTGGCATTGTCCCTGGTGACTACATTGCTTTAGCAGATGCTGATCTTTTGGGCAATTATGCAAATTCTCTGCATATGGTTACGGCTGTTAGTGGAAATACTGTGACAATTGATCCTCCTGTCGCTGATGTTAGCGATGGTGGTGTTGACATCACAGCTCTTGGTTCTAACATCACATTTTTACCCAATGTTCGGTTAACAAAATCATTTCCATATGAGCCTGGACAATTGCCAAGGGCAATTATGAAAGTGGATGGTGTGGATGTGAGTATCACGGGACTTTGGATCGATCAGGATGAATCTCAGCCATTTGGCAATATGAGTGCAGCATTCGAAACTTCGAGCAATACTGTGCTCCTTTCAAATCTTGCAATCACAGACTTTTTTGGAACAACAGCAAATGGTTTGGCATACCATTCCATCGATGCTGATGTCTATCTATTCGATGGATATCGTGATATAGGTGGCCACTTAGCTGTCAACGGTTGGACGCGCGGTATTGGAGTGAGCTCTATGGGCATGCTCAGATATGGAAATGTCTTTGTTGCTCATACAATTAACGGCGGTTCCGGAGTCAGCATTGGAGGGTCAATCGGACTTGAAAACTTCCAGAGCTTTGGAACGCTAAATTTATTCCAACCTGGGGCAGCGGCAGCTTTAGGGCTTGGTGGAGGCGGTGATTTTAATGGTACAAATTTTGAAGTAAACAAATTGCTTCAGATCACTGACGTTTATGGTAGAGCCATTGCCATGGAACAAAGCCAGCTCAATGCTTCTAACCCAAGCGTGAGAATTGAAAGAATCTATCGCCCAGCTAATGGCACGATTGATGGTGATTTTGGAGCTGTTGCTGTAGGTTGTGGCTCACTATTTTCTATTCATAGGGGAGACTACCTTCCAGATGGAACGCCATTAACTGCTCCTACGTTGACATCAGTATTTAGCGATTGCTTCAATGTTGACCCAGGTGGGATAACTGAGCCTGAAGTTGCCATCTATGTGAATGCAGGAGGACGCTTTGTGACTACAGGAGAGTTATTATTTAATAATAACGACCTGAACTACCAGACTGTTCAAGAGGCTGAATTTACAGCTCCTTTTGACCCAGCAAGCCCCAACGATGTATTTTCGGTGACGGCATCGCAAGATGTCAACGCAGTATTTCTGAAACAGGCTATTACTGTACCAGGAGTTGCTTTGACACTTGATCCGGCTGAACAATTCGGTATTGATTATCTCTATCAAGGTAAGACATATATCATTAGGAATACAGGTGCCGGAGGTGCTACATTAACACTGCCAGGAGCATACTTTAAGCAATTTGGCGTGGCTAATAAAACTCAAAGCACATTTACAGGTGCTAATGCCTATATCGAATTCTTGGTAGAAAGCGATACATCTGTAGTTGTTCTAGACTCTGCAGGTATGACCTTTAGTTAAGCTATGTGAAAGGGGCCATGTTATGGCCCCTTTCATTTACTCGTACTCGTAGACCACCCAGCAATGGGGTCAAGCCTCACAGTATCACAGTTGCAAACTGTGATACTGTGAGGCCTGACCCTTTTTTCAACGATAAGAACGATATAACGATAAAAACGATATAAAGATGGGGAAAATCGGGTCGGGTATATTTGTTAACTATCGTATTTTCAATGGCATACATAAAAGACGAGAAAAACCTAGCATAAAAGACGAGAAAAACCTAGCATAAAAGACGAGAAAAACCTAGCATAAAGGACGAGTAAAACTTAGCATAAAAGACGAGAAAAACATGACGACTCCTTTACATGTTGCTTTACAAAACCTTCATGAAGCGATTGAAAAAAAGAATCGCATTCATATACTCCATACATCGGAACTTTCACGGGTAGATAGGGAGATTTTAGTTGCCAATCATTGGCTTGAGGAAATTATTCCTGGATGGTATTTGGTCGTCCGTCCCGATTTAACCCCAGGTGATACTACAGCGTGGTATGCAAATTTTTGGGACTTTTTAAGTCTTTATTTACAAAATCTCTACGAAAAAAATTACTGTTTATCTGCAGAAATCTCTCTTGACCTTCATGTAGGGGCAACTCACATTCCAGAGCAGGTGATTGTAGTTTCACATGCAGGAAGCGGTAAACCAGTGAATCTGCCCTTCAACACATCATTATTAGTTTATGCTGATCCTGAACGGTTGCCAGTCAAACGATCTGTTATCAAAGACTTACAGGTTATGACTTTTGAATATGCCTTGTGTAGGGTGCCGCCCAGTTATTTTTTGAAAAATAAAAGAGAGGCGGAAATTGCGCTACAATCAATAAATGATCCTACAGAACTTATTCGAACTATAGTGGAATTTCAATTTAAAGCGGCTGCTGGTCGTATAATTGGCGCCTATCGCTTTTTAGACAATACGATGATGGCTGACAGGATCACAACTGCTCTTAAATCAATCGGCTTTACGATCCAAGAAACTAACCCCTTCAAAGAAGAGCCTCTTATACGTGGACGTGGTTTTAGATCGCCCTACGTAGCACGCGTACATGCGATGTGGAAAGAATTTCGAAGTGTAGTGATCGATAATTTTCCAGCCGCACCTGGATTGCCGGCAGATTCTGGTGAATATCTTCAGCGGGTAAATACTGTGTATGCACAAGATGCGTATAATTCACTTTCCATTGAAGGGTATCAAGTCACAAAGGAATTAATCGAAAAAGTAAAGAGAGCTGAATGGAATCCTGATGGCAATGATGAAGATAAACAGAAGCAAAACACTCTTGCGGCTCGCGGGTACTACGAAGCATTTCAACAGGTAAAAGAGTCTATTATAAAAATAATCAGCGGCCAGTCGCCCGGGTTAGTGATTGAGCAAGATCTCCAATTATGGTTTCAAAAATTGTTTGGACCATCTGTAAGAGCAGGAATTCTAACTCCAGTTGAACTCTTTGGCTACAGAAGGCACCAAATATATATTCGAAACTCTCGTCACACACCACCTTCCAGCGATTATCTGGGCGAAATCATGATGGCATTTTTTCAGTGTATGCAAGAAGAAGAGAATGCCGCTGTTCGTGCCATTGTCGGCCATTTTCTCTTTGTATTTATCCATCCATATATGGACGGCAATGGGCGTATTGGTCGATTTTTGATGAATGCCATGTTTGCTTCGGGAGGCTATCCCTGGACCATTATTCACGTTGAACACCGAAGTCAGTATTTTCGAGCACTCGAATCAGCAAGTGTTGAAGCAAATATTCTTCCTTTTGCTCAATTTATTTTGTCAGAAATGACGCGAACTCATACAAAATCGAGTTAACCTATTTTTACGGGGAATGGGGTCAGGCCTGGGGTGTCAACTTTCTTAAAATTTTAGTCTCGAAATTTATTGAAACGTGTGTCTATATCCATTCCATCACAAGTTATTGTTTTAGAGCACTTGGGCGACTTATTAAAGCCCTCAGCGACCAGAGGGAGCTGTGGGTAGGTTACAATGTCCGACCAAGCACATAGGTAAC
>JAFEGT010000016.1:35211-39716 GCA_018239765.1 Verrucomicrobiota bacterium | reverse complement strand
ATGCCAGCGAATCAAAGGGCCTAACAGGCAAGAGCGAGTGGAGGGTATTTTCGCAAGCTGTGCTCTGGCGGCAACAGATCTGAGGGACAATACTGGCGTTGTCTTTGTTCACCTTAACAGTGATAGTGAAGTGAAGAGCGATGTGCTGCTTATCGACAAAATCGGTATGAAGCACACGATTGCCATTGATGAGGTGCCTTTTGTCCTCCAGAGGCGAGCTATTCCTGTTAAAGAGGTTGCAATGACTCCGGAGCGTTTAGCGCAGCTTATCGATCTTATCAAACGGGATGCTGCGCATCATGTCTATGATAAAGACTCTGGCCTTATTGAGCGTAATAATGTGGGGTTCCTGGATGACAGGGCTATTCATATTGACATCGGCACCCTAGAGCGCAGTGATGTAGACCATTCAGAAGAGCAGATCGCACTAATTAAAAAAATATTGACTAAATAAATAAAATTTGAGATTGGTTGAGATAAGCCTGAAAAAGTGGCATTTTAACCAAAAACAAAAAAGGAAACTTTATGTCAAACTTTAATCCAAAGCATAATCCAAACCAAGAACAGAATCCATCAAATCCAAACCAAAAACAGAACCCAGATCAAAGACAAAATCCAAGCCAAAAGCCAAACCAAAACCCAAATAAGCCAAGCCAACAGAAGCAAAAGAACTGGTAAGGTTATCTGACCGTATTCCTAAGCCCATATTCTGTGACTTCACAGAATATGGGCTTTCTTGCATACTATACCCCTTAACAAAAGGGGACTCTTATGATGTATCTCGCTCAGGGATATAATGCACTTCATGCTTATGCACAAGAAAACATTTTTACAACGCCTCAACGACAACGGATAGTTTACATAGCTGCAGGAGCTTGCGCAATTGTAGCAGTGACAGCGCCACATTTTACTCCTTCATATCTTGACGAATTAAACAGACGAATGAGCCTTTGTTGCCTCAGATCTGTAGCATCGCTGGCTGAGACTTTTCCACAGTCGTTGCAGTCATGTAATAATGCTACACACATTTTTAAAGTCTTGCCTCAAAGCTCTGAAGGCTGCCTTGCATTGATGGGCAAATTTGTTGCGGGCGCGTTCGTTGGAGTTGCTGCGCGCTTTTTTATGGAAAAGGCTGGCTTATTCGACTGGTTGAAAGATTCAACAAAGCAGAAAAAGGACTAACCTATGTCAGCTCGAACACCCCTTGAACAGCTTATTGAAGTAGAACAAGATGCACGCCAGTATGGTTTTGACTGGCCTGATGAGCATATGGTGCTCGATCAGATCGTGAGCGAAAGCCAGGAAGTACGTCAGGCAATTGAGCAAGGGGAGTCAGTAGAGCGAATACGCGAGGAAGTTGGCGACCTTTTACATGGGGTCGTCTCTTTGTGTGTCTTTTGTGACTATGATGTCGATGAAATTTTGTCGGCGGTTACCCAAAAATTTTCAAAGCGCATGCGGCTTGTAAAGCAAGCAGCGCTCAAGCGCGGCCTTACCAATCTTCACGGCCAAACCACCGAATTTATGCTAGAGCTCTGGCGAGAAGCTAAAAACTTAGAGTAGGGAGCTTAGATTATTATGGCTTCAAGTTGCTTCTTAAGGGCTGGTAGATGACTTTTTGCAGTATGCCAAACCGTTTTCACGTCAACACCAAAGTACTCATGAATAAGGATATTTCTCATTCCATTCATCTGATCCCAAGGGATCTCTGAGTGAGCTCGTCTAACAGAAGTAGGTATGCTTTTACTCGCCTCACCGATTATCTCGAAATTTCGTATTACCGCGTCAATTACCAGTTCATTTTTGGTAAATTGGCTTAGCGTCATACCATCGGATAATGTTCAATTTTACTAATTGCCTTGAGAATATCCTGGATACGGAAATTCCATGTCCTAGAAGACATTCTTTGCCTCTTGAAGGATGGTTTTTTTTAGTGCAGGGTGTAAGGCGTTTTTAGTGACTAAATCGACATCACATTTTAGTATCTGTTCTAGGTACTTTTTTAGATCGACAAAAGCAAATAATCCTTTCTTCGCATCGTAATCGACAAGGATATCTACATCACTTCGTGGCTTGCCTTCATCTCGCGCAACGGATCCAAATAGAGCAAGCGTTCGAACGCCCCGTGAATAAAGGTCTGTTTTGTGCTTTATGAGAATTTTTTTGGCTTCTTTTAATAGCATAAAGCCCTCCTCCGATCTATACCTTAAGATTATGCAATCTTTGATTTGCTATCTACTAAAAAATATTTAGCGCTACTCTTCTTGTTTAGCAAGGTCGTTTGAGTTGCTCATCATCTTAAAGTAGGCAAGTGACCCCTGCATAAGCGCGCAGCCGACGGCAACGTCGATAGTGCCTCGAATGTCGTTAGGAAGGTTAAGCACCTTCATGAGCATGCCAAGACCCATCATAATCGCAATCAGAATAAGGTTTGAGCGCGAATAGATATTGGAAATGGAGGTGGGGTTTGCAAGCTTTGAAATGCGCGCATGGGACTTGTAGGCAGCCTTTTGGAGCATGAAACGGCCTTTTGCAAAGCCAACGATGAGTCCTAACGCTATAAGTAGTACAGCGGCATAGTCATAGCCATTGAGTGCTTGGGATAGCCACATAAAGAGCCCTGAGTAGCCATCTTTTAAAAAGTGATTGCCATGAAAGCCTTGCATAAGAAAGCCAAGGCCTAGATTTAAAAGCATTATACCGATGCCCATCCAGATAATACCAGAAAGTGCGTAAAGTGTGCTGTGGCGTGTTTTCATGCAAATACCTTAATTTATGCGTAAACTTGTTCTTGTTCGTATATTGGGTGAGTTATAGCTGATTTTGGCGCGGAATCTTGAATGCAGGTGCCTCCGAACTGCATAAATTCTTCTTTAAATGACAGGACATGTAGGGGTATATTGTTAGCTTTAGCAAGCTCTAAGCAGCGCTTGTGCAAGATTTTTGCTCCCTTAGATACAATATCGATAGCATCGTCGTAGGTAAGGTGCGAAAAGAGATTTGCTTGGGGGTTAATTTTTGGATCTTCAGAGCAAAAGCCGGGTACGTCCTTGTAAAACTCTACTTTTTCAGCTCCGAGGGCACATCCTAGCGCAACAGCAGTAGTGTCAGACCCTCCACGACCAAGCGTGGTGATCTCTCTATTGCGGCTTACGCCCTGAAAACCTGCTACGATTACGATTTTTTCTTGTTCTAGGCTGTTAAGTAGTCGCGACGGTGTTACATCAATAATTTTAGCCTCTGCATGTCTTGAGCAGGTGATAATGCCCGATTGGCTGCCTGTAAAGCTAATAGCCTCTTTTCCGCGCTTGGCAAGCGACATAGCAAGGAGGGACATGCTCATGCGTTCGCCGACGCTTAGGAGCATATCGAGCTCTCGCTGGGGTGGGTTGGGGTTAACCTTCTTTGCAAGCTGGATCAGCTCATCGGTGGTTTTGCCCATTGCCGATACAACAATGCAGATACGGGGGTATTCTTGGGCCTTTTTTAAAATAAGTTCTGATATGACATCAAACTGTTCGGGGGTGGAAAGGGACGCTCCCCCAAATTTTAGTATACAAGTTCTGTTTTGCATAGGTTTATCCGATAAAGCTGCATTGTAAGGGGAAGAGGGAAGAGTTGCAAGATTAAAATAAATCGGGCACGGGCACGGGCACGCACACGGGCACGAATGTAATGAAACGTTCAGGTTTAAACTCATTGCAGTAAACCTTAATGTCTGTTATCCTCTCACCAAAGCAAATATTGGGAGAACCTTTTAACATGTCAAAAAACAGTCAATACACCTGGGAAGCAAACAAGCTTGTCGACGACGTCGGCTTCGAAGAAAAGGACCGCGATGCCTTTACAAAGCTTCTTTCTTCCTCTAAGGAAAAACCAGATGATGATAAACTTTCTGTCATGCCTGGAAAGATCCTTAAGGGCCGTATCGTAGAAATTACAAAAGATCACGTCATCGTTGATGTAGGCTTAAAATCAGAAGGCATAGTGCCTATTTCCGAGTTCTCAGATCCTCTCCAACTCGTTTTGGATGCAGAAGTTGAAGTGTTTTTAGATCAAGCAGAAGATTCACACGGCCAGATCGTACTTTCTCGCGAAAAAGCAGAACGTCTTCGCCAGTGGGAATTTATTCTCCAGCACTGCAAAGAGGGTAGCCTCGTTCGTGGTAAAGTTATCCGCAAGGTAAAAGGCGGCTTGATGGTTGACATCGGCGTAGAAGCATTCTTGCCTGGCTCACAGATCGACAATAAGCGCATCAAGAACCTCGATGAATACCTCGACAAGATCTACGAGTTTAAGATCCTCAAAATCAATATCGATCGCAAAAATATCGTCGTATCACGCCGTGAGCTTCTCGAAGCTGAGCGCATCAGCAAAAAAGTAGAGCTGCTCGAAAACATCCAAGTTGGCGATGTTCGCTTTGGTATCGTAAAGAACATCACAGACTTTGGTGTGTTCCTCGATCTCGATGGTATCGATGGTCTTCTCCACATTACAGACATGAC
>JAFEGT010000016.1:0-35059 GCA_018239765.1 Verrucomicrobiota bacterium | reverse complement strand
GGCGCATTTATGGAGATCGAAGCTGGCATCGAAGGCCTTATCCACGTATCAGAAATGTCATGGGTAAAGAACGTTGCAGATCCAAGCGAAGTTGTACAGCGCGGCCAAGAGCTTGAAGCTGTTGTACTTTCTGTGCAGAAGCAAGAAGGCAAAATTTCCCTTGGTCTTAAGCAGCTTGAACACAATCCATGGGATGATATCGAGAAGAAATATCCTATCAACTCCAATGTAAACGCTGAAATCAAAAGCCTTACAAACTACGGTGCTTTTGTAGAGCTCGAGCCTGGTGTTGAAGGTCTTATCCACATCTCAGATTTGAGCTGGATTAAGAAAGTATCACACCCATCAGAAGTGCTGAAAAAAGGCGACTTCGTTGAGAGCGTGGTTCTTTCAGTAGACAAAGAAAACAAAAAAATCACACTTGGCGTAAAGCAGCTTAGCCAAAATCCATGGGAAACTATCGAAAAGACAATGCCGGTAGGTTCTATGGTTCAAGGCAAGATCAGCAAAATTACAGCTTTTGGTGCATTCGTTGAGCTTGATAATGGCATCGAAGGCCTTATCCACGTTACAGAACTTTCCGATAAGCCATTTGGCAAAATCGAAGATGTTGTAGCTCGCGGCGATGATATTAAAGCAAAAGTGATTAAGCTTGATCCTGAGCACAAGAAGATTGCCCTTTCAATTAAAGAATTTTTAATCGAAAGCAACCAGTTTAACCATGACGACATCGTCGTATCAGGTTCTAAGAGTTCACCAAAGCGTAAAAGCAAACCAAAAAGTGCTTTAGCTGAAGAACTTGACGCTCATGTAGTACAAGCACAAGAGCAAGAAGAATAAGATACAAGGTACGTACATATGGCCTCTATCCTCATGTTTAGAGGGTAGAGGCCACTTATCATTTAGGAATATACGATGAATAAAGAGCTTGTTGCAGTTTTTGAATATCTCGAACGTGAAAAAGGGATTAAGCGCGAAGTAATAATTTCTGCGATTGAAGAGTCGCTACTGATGGCAGCGCGTAAAAGTATCCATGGGGCTACCAATGTTACAGTGCAGATCCACCCCAAAAATGGCAATATCGAGGTCTACTGTGACAAGACTATTGTTGAAAAAGTAAAGAATCCTGTTCAGGAAGTTTCTTACAAAGATTACTCAGCACTCGATCCGGAATGTGAACTTGGCCAAGTTGTCACTATGTCCGTTACACCAAAAGATTTTGGCCGTATCGCTGCACAAAAAGCGCGTCAGATTATATCACAAAAGCTTCGCGGTGCAGAAAGAGATGTTATTTACGAAGAATACCGCCACCGCATTAACCAGCTCATTTCCGGAACAGTAAAGCGTGTAGCTGGCGGCATGACTGTAATTGTTGATCTTGGTAAAGTTGAAGGCGTACTTCCAAAGCGCAACTTTCCACCTACAGAAAGCTACCAGGTAGGTGACAAGGTGCTTGCACTCTTACAAGAGGTGCGTGACACCGATTCCGGCGGAGCCGAAGTTGTGCTCTCCAGAAGTCATCCCGATTTTGTTAAGCTTCTTATGGTGCAAGAAGTACCAGAACTTGCTGACGGTACTATAAGCATAGAAAAGATCGTGCGTGAGCCAGGCTATCGTACCAAACTTATCGTCCGTTCTAGCGATTCAAAGGTAGATCCAGTTGGTGCTTGCATCGGCATGCGCGGAATACGCGTTAAAAACATCGTACGTGAGCTTCACAACGAAAAGATCGATGTTATCCCATACGCTGCAGACAAGTTGCAGCTTCTTTCTCAGGCATTGCAGCCGGTTCAGATCCGTAAAATTCGTGTAAACGAAGACGAATCTGAAATATTTATTGTAGTTGAAGATGAAGACTTTGGCGCCGCTATTGGTAAAAAAGGTCTTAATGTTCGCCTTATAGGTGATCTCTTAGACATTCATCTTGAAATACAGAAGATGAGCGATTTCCACCGCGTTGATGCGCTTGAGCGAGCAGCTCTTGCACAGGCAGACGACCCGACACTCGACGAAGAGTTGTCAGGTAGCATGGAAGGAATCAGCGCTCTCGTGGTAGACCAGCTTATCGCTGAAGGGTATACAACGCCAAGGAAAATTTTGGAAAGCTCTCTTGAAAAGCTTGCCGAAATTCCTGGTATTAGCCTCGATATGGCTGACAAAATCTTGGAACAAATTCGTAAAACAAGGGCGTGAATAAGTCTTGGCTAAAAATCTTAAGCTGCACATAAAAAATACCCAGATTGCAGGGGCAATTAATCTCAATAGCCTTAAGGCTAAACTTTCTAAAAAGAAAGAAGGCGAAGAGGCTCCTGTAGAGGCTACACCCACGCCTGAATTAGAAGCGAAAAAAAGCACATCGGCAAAGACAAAGGTTGCTGCGCCGGCTCAAGAAAAAGTTCAGGAAAAGATTCCTGAAAAGGTTGTTGAGCAGAAGGTTGTTGCTAAAGAAGCAGAAAAACCTGCTCCTAAGCCGGCAGCTCATCCAGAGCCAATAAAGCTTGAGACGCCGCCAACACAAGCAACTGCGCAACAAGAAAAGGCGCAAGAAGTAAAACCCAAAGAAGATAAATCTAAAGAAGAAAAGCCTAAGGACGATAAGCAAAAACTAGGTCCCGTCTTTAGAGAAGCGCCAACTATTCCTAAGCCGGCTGCTCCCAAAGCTGCCGCGCCAAGCGCACCTTCGCAGCAAGAGCGTCCAAGGCCAAGTTATCAACCTCCTGCATCGCGTCCCGCAGGTGGATGGAGGAATGTTCCTCCACAGCGCTTTACACCGCCTCCACGCCAAGATGGCCCACCACAGCCACGTCTTGGACCGGTCGAGCGACAGCCACCTCGCGAATATCCTCCTAGAGAGCAGTCGAGAGATTACCCACCGCGCACACCAGGAAGCTATCCTCCACGAGATCGTCCACCGGGAAATTATCCGCCAAGAAGCGGCCCTCCAGGCGGAGGCTATCCTCCAAGGGATCGTCCGCCATATCAAGGTAATCGTGGTCCAGGAACTGGCCCTCGTCCTCCATTTGGACGTCCGCCACTTCGTCCGCAAACGGCTGTGCCTCAAGCAAAGCCTGACGCGCGCTCGGCTCCTGAGAAAAAGGAACTTACAAATAAAGAAATTGAAGAGTCGCTCTTTCGTCGTAAGGCAAAGCAAAAAGAGACGCCTACAAAGCCAATGCGCAAAATCGACACAAAAGAGTTCGAAAAGCGTATTCGTCATGGCATGCGTGGCGACGAAGAAGAAGAGTCATGGAGAAAGCGAAGACCATCAAAGCATGGACGAGCATCAGAAGAGCAAGAAGTTGTTCGCCCAACAGACATTTCTGTGCGCATTCCAATTTCTGTAAAAGATCTAGCAAGCGAAATGAAGCTTAAAGCTTCTCAGCTTATTGCAAAGCTCTTTTTACAAGGGCAGATTGTAACGCTGAATGACATGCTTGAAGATGAAACTGCTGTGCAGCTTCTTGGTCATGAATTTGGCTGTGAAATCACCATTGATACAAAAGAAGAAGAGCGTATCCGTATTACCGATAAGTCGCTTCGCGATGAGATCGCAGCGTCCGATCCTTCTGAACTTGAAATCAGACCGCCTGTTGTTACATTTATGGGTCACGTCGACCACGGCAAAACAAGCCTTATCGATGCTATCAGAAGCAGTAACACGGCTCAGCATGAAGTGGGAGCGATTACGCAGCATATTGGTGCTTTTCGTGTATCAACATCTCATGGCGACATCGCTGTGCTCGATACTCCTGGTCACGAAGCCTTTTCACACATGCGTGAGCGTGGTGCTGAGGTTACTGACATCGTCGTTCTGGTTATTGCCGGAGACGAAGGTATCAAGATGCAAACAGATGAGGCATTAAATCAGGCAAAAGCATCAAAAGCAACGATTGTTGTTGCCTTGAACAAATGCGACAAACCCGCCTTCAACGCAGAGAATGTCTATCGCCAGCTTGCTGAGCGTGAGCTTTTGCCAGAAGCATGGGGTGGTCAGACCATTACCGTGAACACTTCTGCTGTAACAGGTGAAGGTATACCGCAACTTCTTGAGATGCTTGCATTGCAGGCCGAGGTTCTTGAACTGAAAGCAAATCCGAAGACACGTGCTCGTGGAACGGTTATTGAATCAGAAGTTGAAAAGGGCATGGGTCCTGTTGCGACTGTGTTAGTACAAAATGGTACCTTACGTGTTGGTGATAGCCTCGTATTTGGCTTTAACTGGGCACGCGTTAAAACGATGAAGGACGAAAAGGGCCGCGACATAGAAGAAGCGACGCCATCGACACCTGTTCGTATTAATGGCCTTTCAGGGGTTCCAGAGTCTGGCGAAGAGTTTATCGTTGTGAAAAACGAACGTGAAGCGCGTGACATTTCGCAGGTGCGTCATGAAGGCAAGCGCTCGACATCGTTCCATTCAAAACGCCGCTCAAGTCTTGAGAGCCTTATGGAAAAAGCACAAGAGGGTGCACCTCCAAAGGTGCTGAACCTTATTATTCGTGCTGACGTACAGGGTTCTAGCGAAGCGCTCAAAAATGCGCTTAATAAGATTGAGTCGAAAAAGGTTGAAGTCAACATACTTTCGTCTGGCGTAGGCATGATATCTGAGTCTGATGTACAGCTCGCTTTAGCTTCTAAGGCAACTATCATCGGTTTTCATACGCAGATGGAATCGCATGTAGAATCTGAAGTGAAAGAGCTTGGCATACAGGTTCGTTTGCATGATATTATCTACCACGCTGTCGATGATGTACGTGCGATGATGCTTGGTCTACTTGACAAGATCGTACAGGAAAAAGAAGTTGGCAAGGCCGAAGTGAAAGCGACCTTTAAGTCATCTCAGCTTGGTATTATTGCTGGCTGTCAGGTGAGTGAAGGTACTATTTCGAGAAACAACCAGGTGCGTGTAATGCGTGCGGGTGTGCAGATGTTTAAGGGGCCGATTAGCTCACTTAAACGCCATAAAGATGATGTACGCGAAGTGACGAAGGGTGCAGAGTGCGGTATTGTGCTGCAAGGCTATAGCGACTTCCAAGTTGGCGACATTATCGATGCGTTTGAAATTATATACCTCGCACAAGAGTTATAATATGGCAACAGGCGGACGCGTTCCTCGTTTAAATTCATTGCTTAAAGAGGTGATCTCTGAGGTGATTCATCGTGGCATCCACCACGCACCTCACATCAACCAATTTATTACCATAACCCGTGTTGAAATTCTTCCGGATTTAAGCACGGCGACGGTATTTGTGAGCATCCTTGGCACCGAAGCTGACAAGGCCAAATCGTTAGAAGCACTCAATCAGATGTCGCATCAGATTACGATGATGTCATCAAAAAGAATGCGTATACGCCATTTTCCATCCCTTACCTTTGTTATAGACACAGGTCTTGAAAAGCAGATGCGCATCGAAGAGCTGCTGCATAAAATCAAAACCGAACGCGAAGCACGCCCGCCGGATGAAACATCTTCAACAGGATAGGCAGGATCGGCTTTGCCGGCAGGATAGACAGGATAAAAATATAAACGATAAGAAGGATATAACGATAGTAACGATAAAATACAATATATAAAACTGTCGTTCTTATCATTATATCTTTTATATCGTTTATATTTTTATCCTGTTTATCTTGCCGCCGTAGGCGATCATGCAGATCCTGTTTAATTAATTAGGAGTTTGATGTCCACAGAAGGTATACTGTTAGTTGATAAGCCTGAGAATATGAGCTCGTTTGCGGTAGTCGCGCAGGCAAGACGTCGCCTTGGCGTAAAAAAAATTGGCCATGGCGGAACACTCGATCCCTTTGCTACAGGCCTTCTTGTGCTTCTTGTAGGCCGCAACTTCACAAAACGTGCCGATGAGTTTTTGCAGGGAGATAAAGAGTATCAAGCCTGCTTGAAATTAGGTGTGGCCACAGATTCATATGACTCCGAGGGGCAAGAGACCTTCCACTCCGATAAAGTACCTACACTCGAAGAAATAGAGGCTGTTTTAAAGCAGTTTCAGGGCACAATTGACCAGATTCCGCCCATGTTTTCTGCCAAGAAAATCAACGGCAAAAGGCTCTATGAGCTTGCTCGAAAGGGTGAAGTGGTAGAACGTAAAGCAGTTCGTGTAACTGTTGAGATTACCTTTATTCGTTACAGCTATCCAGAACTTGAACTTCATGTACGTGCTTCTAAAGGCACATACATTCGATCCCTTGCAGATGATATTGGTAAAGCACTTGGCTGTTATGCTCATCTCATCTCTTTGCGACGTCTTCGCTCAGGACGTTTTTCTATAGAAAAGTCCATAGACCTTGTAACATTAAAAAACCCCGAAATCCCTCTTACTTTGCATTCGTAATGACAGTATATTACCGATTTCAAAAAGAAGCAGTTTTACCATCACCCGCCATCTTTACTTTTGGAACCTTTGATGGTGTACACCTTGGTCACAGGCACATTTTTGATAAGCAGTTTGAGCTTGCTCGTGCTGAAAAGCTGCCTACAGCGCTTTTGACATTCTCTAACCATCCCACAGACATACTTACCCCTGCAGCTCGCTCTCGCTGGCTTACTTCAAACGCGCAAAAACTCAAAGAACTTCAGGGCTATGGTTTTGATGCCGTTATCGACGTGCCCTTTACGGCCCAACTTCAAAGCCTTACACGAGAACAGTTTTTACAGCTTGTTCAAACGATGGTGCCCTTTTCTACGCTTGTAGTAGGGGAGGATGTTGCCTTTGGAAAAGATCGAAAGGGCGATAAAAACTTTTTGAAAAAGCAAGGGTTTTCCACAGTCTTCGTAGATAAGGTGTCGGTGGATGGAACAGTGGTTTCATCATCAGAAATACGCCAGGCTATAGCTGCAGCACGATTTGACGAAGCTGAACGACTGCTCGGAAGGCCCTATTGCATCGACGCAAAGCGCTCAGGAGATGCCGAGTGGGATTCACTCTACTTTGCACTACCCCCAGAAGGCATGTATTTGGCAGATATTCGCTATAACGACCAAAAAGAGTGGCATGAAGCTGGAGTCAAAATTTCGTCCTGTATCGAGATTGACGAAAGAAATACAGATAGCCATAGTGTAGAAATCCAGTTGAAAAAGAGGAAACCATGAGCCAGCACCCTATAAAAATTTGTCCTTCATTTTTATCTAGTGACTTTGCGCACATTGCTGAAGAGGCACAAAAAGTGGAGGCAAGCGGCGCAGACTGGCTTCACGTTGATGTTATGGATGGCCTTTTTGTTAACAATCTTACGATTGGGCCACAGATCGTTTCAGCAATTAACCGCTCTACATCGATGTTTCTTGATGTGCACTTGATGATGTACAACCCTTTTGACTATATCGAGCGCTTTGTAGAAGCTGGTGCCGACATGATTACCTTCCATTTTGAGGCTACAGAAGATGTCGAAGAGACTATTGAATTTATAAAGCGATGCAATGTAAAGGCCGGTCTTGCCTTTCGTCCCGAAACTTCAATAGATATGATCCCAAAATTTTTGCCTCTTATCGATATGGCGCTTATAATGACCGTAGAACCAGGCTTTGGTGGTCAAGCATTTATGAGCGATATGTTAGAAAAGGTTCGCTTTACACGCCATCTTGCCAATGCACTAGGGGTTCGTGAAGGTGGAGTTCTCGATGACACAAAGAAACTGCCTCTTTTTGATATCCAAGTAGATGGCGGCATTACCGATGCTACGGCGGCACAATGTGCGGCAGCTGGTGCGAACATATTTGTTTCAGGTACTACGCTCTTTAAAGCTGCTGATATGAAGCAGGCTGTTGCCGCTATGAGAAAAAGTGCAGCCGACCACTTTGTCGAAAAAGTAACGTTTTAAATATCCGTAGCTAGAAAAACTTCCGTGCCCGTGTCCTTGGGCTTGCCCCTGCCCTTGCCCGTGCCCCTGCCCTTGCCCGAATTATTTTAATTTTATTTCCACTATAGCCTCTTTTAGGGGCGATATAATGTCGCCCTCAAGAGGGCTCTAGCGGAATAATTGAATATGCGGGCAAGGGCAGGGGCAAGCCCACGGGCACGGGCACGAACCGTTTTTAAGAACAGCGCAAATTTTTCCAAAAGCGCTTGTTTTGCAATTGGCTCTTTTGTATACTTATGCTCCTACTAACTTGGTGAAAATTGTATGGTGACAAGCGCCCAACTCGCCCCTGGAATGACCGTTTCTATCGCTGGAAAACTCTATCGCGTAGAGTCCTCTGTAAAGGTGACTGTACCTAAGGGTAGTCCATTTATAAAAACAAAATTACGTGATTTAGAGTCGTCACAAGTTACTGAAAAGAATTTTAAACCCAACCAAGAGGTTGAAGAAGTTGTCCTCCAAGAACGACGCCTCGAGTATCTCTACCCAGAAGGCAAGCAGTTTCTCTTTTTGGACATAGGCAACTTAGAGCAGGTTATGGTTCCAAAAGCCATTATCGGCAATAAAGTAAACTACCTCAAAGAGGGTATTGAGATTAAAGCCGAGATGTTTAAGTCCACCATTTTTGCTGTGCTTTTGCCGCAGTTTTTAGAGCTGATGGTTATTGGCATAGACACAGGACCAAGTATTCGTGGAAGTACAGCTTCCAAAGTTGCCGAACTTGAAACCGGCGCTCGAATTGAGGTGCCACCCTTTATCGAGGTGGGCGATATTATAAAAGTAGATACAGAATCAGAAGAATATATCCAGCGAGTGTAACCTATGGAAAATAAACAGATCAATCAGCTCATGGTAGCAATGGGAAGAACGGGCATGAAGAGACTTGTCCTCAAAAAAGAGGGTGTAGAGCTCGAACTTGAACGTGAAGATTTAGCTCCAATACGTCCATATGACGGTGATATCGCCTTCGAAGAAAACCCAATGCGTCAAGAAATTGAGCATCACCGCCAGACACATGCGGTAGCTCACGAAGTAAAACCGCCTCAGGAAGAAAAAGAAGATTCTATCAGCGTATACTGCACCTCGCCAATGGTAGGTACTGTCTACTATGCGCCATCGCCTACAGATCCTTTCTTTGTAAAGCCTGGCGATCGCGTAGAAAAAAATACCGTAGTCTGCATCATCGAAGCGATGAAGGTGATGAATGAAGTTAAAGCAGGCGTTGCTGGCACTATTAGCAGCCCGCTTGTTGAAAATGGCCATCCTGTAGAGTTTGGCACAAAGCTCTTTCGTATTACACCATAATAGGTTCTAGATGCAAAAAGTACTCATCGCAAATCGTGGCGAAATTGCCGTTCGTATTATCCGCGCCTGTCATGATCTTGGCCTTCAGACGGTTGCTGTCTATTCTCAGGCAGATGCTGAAGCGTTACATGTGCTGCATGCCAATGAGGCGATTTGCATTGGAGAGGCGCCTTCTGCCAAGTCATACTTGAAAGTTCCTCATATTTTGTCAGCGTGTGAAGTAACTGGTGCTGACGCAGTCCATCCGGGCTACGGCTTTTTGTCGGAAAATGCTAAATTTGCAGCAATTTGCGAAAGCTGCGGCCTTAACTTTATTGGCCCATCACCAACCTCTATTGCACTCCTGGGTGACAAGGCTCAGGCAAAAGCTGTGGCAAAGAAAGCGGGCTGTCCGGTGATTCCAGGCTCTGATGGAGTCGTTTCGAACCTATCAGATGCGCTTGAAGAGGCAAAAAAAATTGGCTTTCCGGTGTTTATTAAAGCTGTTGCTGGCGGCGGTGGTAAGGGGATTCGTATTGCTCATTCAGAAGATGAATTTGCAAAGCTCTTTGTAGCTGCTCGTACCGAAGCTGAAGCGAGCTTTAGTAATCCTGATGTGTATCTTGAAAAGATGATCATGAATCCTCGCCATATCGAAATTCAGATTATGGGCGATAAGCATGGAAACTACGTTCACTTAGGCGAGCGCGACTGCACAATCCAAAGACGCCGTCAAAAACTTATCGAAGAGGCTCCAAGCCCAGTTTTGAGCCCGAAACTGCGTCAGAAAATGGGTCAGGCAGCAATTAACATTGCAAAAGAAGCTAACTACCACTCTGTTGGTACTGTCGAGTTTCTCTTAGATCGCGACCACAACTTTTACTTTATGGAAGTAAACACACGCGTACAGGTGGAGCATACAGTAACTGAAATGCTTACAGGCGTTGATATTGTCGCTATGCAGATACGCATTGCGCGTGGGGAAAAACTGCCGTTTGATCAGAAGGATATAGAGTTTAAGGGCCATGCGGTTCAGCTGCGCATTAACGCAGAAGATCCTAGCCGTAACTTTGCTCCATCGCCAGGACGTCTTGAGTACTATGTGCCGCCAGGCGGCCCACACGTGCGTGTGGATAGTGCTTGCTATTCTGGCTATTCAATTCCACCAAACTATGACTCTATGATCGCTAAGCTTATTGTAACGGGTAAAGACCGTACAGAAGCCCTTGCGAGATCAAAGCGAGCTTTGCAGGAGTTTCACATTGGCGGCGTAAAGACCACTATACCGTTTCATATTGATATGCTGAGCCATGGTGCCTTTATATCAGCTGATTTTGATCTTGGCTATGTTGACGGCCTGATCGCCTCCGGCTATCAGTTTGGCACCCCGCACGATCCTGAACCAAAACTCTAGCAGCATTAGGCCTGAAAGGTGTGAATTTAAGGTTTTATGTTATTCTTGGGAGCCTTTCGCAAAAGGCTCTCGGTCGTAAACTAAGGCCTGAAAGGCCGGCATGATACAGCCCAGGTCGGAGCGTAAGCGAAGGCCTGGGAATTGAAATGGATAAAAAATTTTGAGTCCTGTAAGGACGGCATTGATTTCTATCCATAAATGCCGTCCCTACAGGACTCACATACTATTTATCCTCTATTCCCAGGCCTCCGCTACGCTACGACCTGGGCTATGACATGCCGGCCTTTCAGGCCTTTTGCTATAACATTGAGCTTTTGTTTGTGTATAATTCTTTGGAGAGGGTACAAACCCTAGGGTAACCAAAGGAGATTCGTATGTCCATTTTACAAAGCGCGCGTCGCGCTCTTTTTTTTCTGTTTCTGATTGCTTGTATGCCACTTTGTGGCTACACAGCAAAAAAGTGTAAACATCCAGAAACGCTTACCTACTACTTAAACGTAGAGGATTTTATCGAGAGCTTTATTGAGATACCAACGTCAAATGTGTTGGTTGATAGCTCGACTATAGGCTCATCGTACTTGGCAGGAAGAGCGCCGGTTTATGACCAACATAACCAAAAGGTTGGAACCTGTTCTGCATCCTTCCTGAATATGCAAAATGCTGATAATATTTTTACCGATATTCAAAATTATTTAGCTATTGATAATGGCTTGATCGTATCATGGCTTACACCTACAACGCTTATCAACTTAGAGCTCGATACCATTGTTCATTCGATGGTCACAGAGTGTATTGTAAAGGCATCTACCAAGGTTGGTTTTAACCCTTTTTACGGTGAAACCTTTAACATGGTGGTCTCTTCAGATAGTGGAAAAATCTATTTCACGCTTACTCGCATAAAATAGCTCTTAACATTTATCGGGCAATTGCCTAAGATCTTTCGCTAATTTTTTGTGAGAGATTCTTATGTCAATTGAAGCAGCGATGGCGGCACTCGCGGTAGATGAGTGCCGTGTACTTATAGCAAGAGATGAAACAGTAGCTAAACTGCCTAATTATTATGATAAACTCGAAACCGTTACGCATCTTTTGATTGAGATGCCGATAACGCCAGATCACTTTATACCCATGGTAATGCTTACAAAAGCTGTCCAGGTGATTGAGGTGAGCCTTTTAATGAGTACAGACCTTCCGCTTGATATCTTTACAACATGCTCAAAGCTTCATACGCTTGTACTAAGGGGTGATGGTGATCATGCTCCTGGCAAGGTAGTAGCTTTTTCACGAAATAAATCCGTTTCTCTTAGATCATTTACGCTGAACGATCTGCAAATAGCTGGTGATTTTATTAGAGCACCATCAAGCTTTGCCCAGTTAGAGCGTCTTTGCCTTGCACGGTCTCACCTTAATACTCACACGAATGTGAGCGATTGGAAATCTCATCTAAGCTTGGTTTCGCTCAATCTAAAGGGTACCCTTTCAGGAGAGGTTCATACATGGGGTATCATGAGGTTTAAAAACCTTGTGACTTCATTGAAACGTGAAATGCCAGCATGTGCGATTGAGGTGAGAGCTCAGGGCCCTGTCGTTGATAAAACGGACTATAAAGGAGTGCTCGTCACAGAAAGGAGTAGGCATTGCTATTCTGCTGCAGATTTACTTGCTAATAGATGGACCGAAACTGAGTTAGACAGGCTTTTGGTGCGAGAAGGTGAAGATGAAGCTGAAAATTGGCAGGTAAAAAGTTCGAATGTCCTGACGCATAATACCTGCGAGCTTCCAGGGGCAAGCCCTTTCAGGAGTCCCGACGGTCGTGTGAGAATTGCCACTGTTGAACCAGAACCGTCAGAGCTGCAGGCGTTTTGGAAATACATAGAAGATCATGATGTTTCTGTTATCGCTATGGTAAAGGAAATTGGGTGGCGTGGTGGCTATTTTCCAGCGAAAGGTGAATCTGCCAAGTATGGTGATATCACAGTAACATGTACAAGTTGTGAGGTTGATGCTGTAAGTAATAGTTCTCGGCGCAAGTTTCAGGTTGGCAAGAAGACGGTGCATCACATCCAAATTGATTGGGAGGATGGGCATGGGATCGAGCATGAACGGCTGATGCCCTTTATAAAGAGGCTAAACGAACTGGAGCAGGCAAATCGGGGTAAAACAGTTATTCACTGCATGGGTGGCTATGGGAGAACCGGTACACTTCTTGCCTGCATGATTCTTGAGCAGCTTATTGATAAAGCAAAGAATCGAGAGTCGCTTTATATTAACCTTGAAGAGCTTGTGCGAGCGTTACGACAGCAGCGTTATGGCATGATAGCCTTTGGTGATCAACTGATTACAGTGCTTGAATATGCGCGCTTCTGTTTTACAAAAGCCTCTTAGGACTAATTGCATAAATAACGTAGTTATATATGCAATTCGCTGCTAGATAGTCAGATTTTCTAAAACGGGGTCAGGCCTAGGGTGTTGATTTAAGGGCTTTTTCAAAGAATGGCTTTTACGTAAAAATTGCCCTTGAGCGAAGCTCTCTACCTTTTCAGCCGCCTGGCATTGGTTTAGCCTCTTATCTTTTACTTTTGAGAAAATCTCTGCTCTAAAGAGCTCTTTTTCTGTCATATAGACCCTCTGGGCCATACTAACCTCCTTGTTGGGTTAGAAGTCCTTTAATCATAATAATGATTTTTTTATGAGGGAAATACGACATTTCTACTTTGCTGGATTACGACATTTCAACTTTGCTCCTACAGCGCTTGTAAATTCAAGTTGCCTATAAAATCGATATGTATTACAATGATAATACAGCCAGAGGAGGGTATTTATGGAGACATTTAGCTTTAGGTGTGACGACAAATCAAAAAAAGAACTCGATTTCATTAAGGCGAGTCTAAACTCAAATCAAAGTCAGGCAATTAAGGATGCTATTCATGCGTTTTATGTGATTTTGAAAACACAAGAACAGGAGCAACGCTCACCCCAGGAAATTTTGAAAGAATCTGGTTTTATTGGTAGTTTTGAGGCAAAAAAAGATTTATCGATTACCTATAAACAGCATATTGCCAAAGGACTAAGGGCCAAACATGACGTTAACTAAAAAACATTTGATTATCGATTCTGGGTTTTTTATAGCACTTGGCAATACAAAAGATCAACACCATAAGAAGGCTGTTAGAATTCTCGATACTTTGCCTAAACGGCAATGGATTACCACGTGGCCTGTACTTACTGAAGTCTGCCATTTGCTTCTTAACGTAGCACCAGATAAGATTTTTCCTTTTCTCCAAAATCTTGAAAATGGTGCATTTACAGTATTTTCTATCTCGGAAACGGACTATTCAACGCTGCGTACATTGATGCTCCAATACAAAGAATTGCCAATGGACTTGGCTGACGCTTCATTAATCCTTTTAGCTAACCACCTACAGCATGGCGACATTTTATCAACGGATAAAAGGGATTTTAAAACTTATCGGTGGAAAAACCGCCATCCCTTCAACAACCTCTTTGAAACAGGTGTGTAGAGGCTTTTGGCCTCAAAACATGTCGGCCTTACAAGGCTGTGAAAAATGACCCAAGGTCTCTCGGAGTAAAAGGGGCGGCCCCAATGGTGTCAACTTAAGGATTTTTCTTATTCTTACTCTTGGTCTTATTCTTATTCTTACCATTTTTCTCGAGTTAAAACATGTGAAAAGGAAAAAATGAATAAGACCAAGATCAAGAATAAGAAACTTTTCAGTTTTTCCCTACGTATACGCCACTACCTCGAGACTCATAAACTGCTCCAAGCTGTTCTTAAGATAGTTGTCGATGAGATCCGCAAAACACTTATATGTCTTACTCAAGATGACATTGCAGGCACGCAAGAATGCATCCAGAAACGCGTGTTGAAGTATTTTTACTAGGCGGGCTTTTTGCGCCTTTTAGCGATGTCTTCTATCCTGTGTCGGTTCTGCCGACTTGGGCGCAGCATATTTCCTGGTGCCTACCCACCACATACATTTTTGAAGGGGTGCGAATAATCCTACATAAAGGCTCATTCCCGGTGGAATATTTTTTATAAAGCTTGGTTTTGAATGTGGTATTCCTAGGCGGCACTATCTGTTTATTTCGGCATATGTTTGAAAAAAGCAGGACTAAAGGGCTTGGCAGGTTAGAGTAGTTGTATTTTTGTCATAATTTCTGTATAATGCCTAGCTAACAATCATAATAAGGAAGATTGCCATGAGCTATATTACTGGAACAAGCCCATTACAATCCGCTTCTACTTCAGAATCTTCCACGCTTCAAAACTACTGTTCGTTTATAAAGGATGCATTTGCCAAAGGCTTTATCACGCCGCAGGAACAGAAACTCTCCAAAAATTCAAGGCACGACTATGGATGTGAAACATGGCTAAAGCGCCTTAAAGACTTTGCAAAGGCTAAGGGCATTGATACCCCAAAAAGTCTCAAAACCCTTGCGCCCTGCTACCTCTTTGCTGTTGCTGTTTCCGAGGATCTGGCTCAAGCACAAAAAGAACAGCGATTTAAAGAATGTTTGGTAAGCCTTGACAAAGAAGGCCTAAAAAATACTTATTACTTTTGCATCAGCAGCTCATCTCCGGCAGTAATGAGCCTTGCGCTCCTTCGCTATTTTAGTACAGCTGATTGGCAAGAAAGCCTGCAGCTGCTTTTTAGATATAGCGATGTTTCATCGTTTGAAGAGCCTCTTGTAGCGATCATGAAAGAGGTTGCAACGAATGAATGGCCACAGCAAGAAAAAGAAGCATTTCTCAACACCATGTTTGATCGCCTGCCAAAAGAGCGTGCCGAAGATCTCTACTGCAATTTTGTGCTTACCGCCCCAGAAAAAGAAGTACTACACTTTAGGGCTGCCTGCTCACCTGTATTAGCTCAAAGCCTGCAAGTCATTACCGACGAAATTCAAGCCTACACCGAAAAAACTGTACAAGAACTAACCGAGCAGCCCAAATGTCCTCGTCTTGCCTACGAGAGAAAAACCAATAAAAGAGACCTCTTTATTGCTCGGTTTTTTGCAAACCAACAAGAGTGCTCAGTAAAAGACCTTATTGCGGCTGATTTTACTGAAGAAGATTGGCAGTGGTTGCATGGTCGCGAGGGCTTTAAAGCGTGCACCTTTGCCATGAGCTGCCTTGTTAGCATAGCTGAAAGGCTTGCCAACGGCACGATTATCCTCCAAGAAAGGGGAGGTGATCACGACTCGCATCTGTGGCTCTTTTTTTCGTATGCCACAAAATTTATCGATAAAAATAAAGGGTACAATAGCATTGCCAACGGCGACTACAAACGCCTTGCTACCCTATTGCCCGCTTCATCTCTTGTTCACTACTTCAATGCCTTTAGCGGCGAGTTTGAAAAAATGCTCATGCAAGCATTTTTAGCCCACGAGCCTGTAAAGGTTGCCCAGTGGATGAAACTACTTAGCCAAACAGAAGATAGATGGCGCAGCACCGCTGCCAAGAACATGGCCGATCTCTTTGAAAATGTGATCAAACACAACGGTCTAGAAGCAATCATTTCATTAATATACACCCCCGATAACAGCGAGGCGTTTAAAGCCAGCGCTTTTGCTGCCGCCCCACAAGCTGCCAAAACCGCCATCATAAAAGCACTCTTTTGCGACAGAGAACAAGGCATGCGCACGCTAGAGCAGTGGGTACACCTCTGCACACCAAGACAGGCCACTAGCGAAGAAACCTTAAGGCCATTATTGGGACAAATGAGCCTAACACTCCTAAAACCTTTTGTGCGAGAAGCTCTTGTCACCCACCTCCACAACGTTATTGTTGCATTTGACCCCAACATAGCTACAGAGCTTAGACAAAGGCTTACCACCAGTTTTCAAGATGATAGCGCGGCAATTGACTTTGTAGAAGCACTCTTACCAGAAGCTTTAGATCTCAACGACCCAGTAGCCCGTTCAAATAACGCCCTCAAGAAACTCAAACGCCACTTTGAAACACCTCATATTGAGCATAACGACCGCGAGCAGCTTGTCCGATCGCTTTATAAAGACCTAAAAGGCGACCTTTCAAAGGAGGCGTTTATCGCCAAGCTTTTTGACGCTCTTCCCCCCCAAAGCTGGCCACTTGTCTTTCTACACTTTGAACATGATATTGCTGGCTCAAGCTATATGGCCTATTATGAAGAAAAATCAGGTGGCGGTTCGTTTAAAAGAACCGACAAAAACACTCCTGCAAGACTTGGTCCCAAACCTGCTGACGATAGAATGGGGTATTTAGCCTCAGAAAAAGCCCATACTGTATTAGCAGATCTTGCCAGCGAAGCCGTCGGAGCGCTTCAGGACCTGTTAATGTGGGGTCAACTTGGCCAGATAGAAGAAGCATTTGCCCAGCCCCAAGAAGCAACATTTGCTGATGAACAGCGCTGGATTGAAGTTGCAGCTACAGCCCTAACCCACATGATTGATAACCCCTGCCTACTGCAGCGAAATGGCGACGACAGCCCCGCTGCCTGGGCAATGCAGCACCTCTACCAAGCGGCCTGTAACACCAACACAATCCACAAAATTATGCAGCGCTTTATAGTCATCTGCCCACGAGATCGCTTTATCAACACCATAAATAGATTTGGCCAAACAGCTTTTTACCATAACCCCAAAGGCTGCCTTAAACTAGTAGCAGACAGCATTGACGAAAGCGGAATCGATAAAACCCAGTTTATCGTAGAATGCATAGCAACCAGAGGCCCAAATACCAGCCGGCACGGCGGCGGTGTAGATCTCGAAACAGATTTTTGGAAGGAGCCATTCTTAAAAACCGATGAGCAGCGCGCACAAGTCACAATAGGTCTGGTAAAAAGCATGCAGGTGCAATTTTTAAGCCTGTTTTCAGGGTATAAGCAATGTCACGAACCGATGATCAAAGGCCTACACGCCACCGACAAAAACTCCTGTACTCACCTTTTTGCAGAAATGCTAAAAATTTTAACACAAGTGGCTAATCCGAGTTCTGATAAACTGGGCATATTCATGCACATATGTGCCGCCTACTCAGCTGCCGGCGTTGATCCGCTTTTGCTACTCAAAAGTGATGCCTTCATAGCTCTACAACCACTTATCTCAGCGTGGCATGAAGAGCATGCAAGCATTGCCGTAGGTCACCACCTCCTTGGCTGGCGACTGCTTCAAGCATATGCCCCAAACAAACTTTTTTCAGTCGCTTTTCAAACAATTAGAAGCGATGTTCTTAGAGACCATCAGGGAATAAGCTTCTACAGCCTCAATAGCCTGCTTCAAAAGTTTCAGAAAATAGGCGCTTTAGAATCCCTAAAAGCAAAGATTTGTGAAGATACCTCTATTGTAGAAGCAATCAAAAAAGCATGCCTCGAGGACATCTCAAGAGCCTTTGACTGTTCGAACTGCAATTTTTGCTTTTCAATTGTCTGGGGCCTCATACCAGACTGGAATAGCCGCCTTGCTACTTGGGCAAAAACCCATATCATACAAAAGAAAACCCACGCCCTTTCGCACGGTAGCGAACCTTCTTATTACAGCGTGGAATCGATCTTTAGAAACCTTAAAGAGCACAATCTGCTTGAACATCTTCTATCCGAGATCGCAAACCAAGACCCCGATGGCGACCTAAAAAACGAACTTAAACAAATTCAGCAAAAAATAGCAGAAAAGCAATAAAACCAGCCCCAAGTGCGAATACGATTAGCGCTTGGGGGCTATTTTTGACACCTGAGAAGGCCATCCAAAATACCTTGGCTTGCTAATTAATGTCTTTTTTAATATTACAAAAAGAAAATAAAGAGCGAGAAAACGTATGCTTACCGGCCCACGCGATACGCCGACCCCACCCACTTCATTGTCTTTGTTACCAATGCAGCTCAAATACGTCGAAACTTAAGTGGAATAGGCTGGCCTACAGTAGCTTTTAGAAGAAAAGGACCAAGGAGAAGCGCCGGCGGGCTTTCCCTTCTCCATGGGGAAGGGAAAGCCCGCCGGCGCTTCATTGTTACTTTATTATTCAAAGTGCTTGAACTTTCTATCCTTTAGATAGTCAGATTTTCAAAATCGGGTAAAATGAGTGTTCTTTCCAAAACAGCAAGAAGTTCATCTCGTTGAATTAAAATAGCGTGACCCGCTTCTGCAACAACGGTGCCATCGGTTTCTAAAAAGCCATTCCACGATGCCCCAAAATGAGGAAATGTGTTGGCAGTGTGCCTAACAATATCGAGTAGAGAGTAGCACCTATCTACAGCGCCAAGGAGGTGTAGGGCACGCTCAGCGCCGGGAATAGATAATACCAAAAGCAACTGAAATATATTTCCAGTTTCTGCGGCTGACACAAGATAGCGCTCGATAAATGACTGCTCTATTGTATCGAGCACGGCGGGCATTTGGAGTAATTTGGCACAGGTAAAAAGGCGATTATTATAAAACGCCACCCTCAAGATTAAATTTTTACTAAACGGAAGGTTCTGTTTTACTGCCGGCATATCTATAAGAAAGTCAATAACCGCTGTTTTATCATGTGCGATTGCAAAGCTTAACCCTACGAGCAGTTCATTCATTTGGTTATTTCTATAGGTCATGCCGCGGCATAGGTCGGTGACTGCCGAGGGGTGGTTATCGATGTAGGTTTTAATATAGGCTAAATTTCCCTGACTGCAGGCTTTTCTAAACAGCTGACGTTCTGAAATTGGGATAATGAGCTGAAGCGCGGCATCTTCAACTTTTGCTCCTGTGGAGGGAGGTTCTTGCATTTCCTCAATTAGAGGAAGATCATCATCTTTTTCTTCTTCGTAGTTTACCTCTTCTAGTGGTCGTTTACGGGAAGGTGGAACATAGTTGAGTCTTTTAAAAGCAGCTCTATTTTCATCTTCCTGCTCCCATGGGCGCTCTCGTTTTGGATGTTCGGCTTCTGCATCTGCATCTTCTATTATGTGGTGAGCAAAAATAACTTCTACTAGGGAGGGTGCACCCTTTTTTGGTGTAGTGGGGTCTTCTACTACTGATCCTTCTGTTCTTTCTCTTTTTCTACAACCTATTCCATTTAAATTCATTTCTATTACCTTATAATTAGAAAGGAATTTTAAATGATAATTACTTTTTTGTCAAAAGCTTAATAAAGAATGCGGGGGTAGAGTTTTGTAGCAATAGAGGCAAGGACGAGGAATATAAGGAGACTCACGCCAAAGTCAAAAGCAAGGCCAAAGTGAGCCGTTTCGCCTTGTATCATCAGCGCTCGAAGAGCATCAACCTGATAGGTAAGGGGATTCACTCGCGAAAGGGTATGAATCCAGGCGGGCATGCTATCTATAGGATAGAGGGCGTTACTCGCAAAGAAAAATGGCATCGTAAGGAGCTGTCCAATGCCCATAAAGCGCTCGCGCTTTTTGACGATACTGGCGACAATAAGTGAAAAGGTAGAGAATATGGCAGCAACGATCATTACCATTAGGGCAACGCATCCGATTGACACAGGATCAAGGTTTAGATGAATGCCTAGTAAAAGAGAGAGAAGGTAGATCATTGTCATCTGACAAAGGCTACGAATGCCTGCGCCAAGAGCGCGTCCAATAACAAGGCAGCTTCGTGGGGCCGGCGTAACAAGAAGTTTATAGAGAATTCCGCTGTCTCGCTCCCAAATAAGTGCAATTCCATAAAAGATCGCCACAAAGAGTACACTCTGGGCAAGGACACCTGGTGCTATAAAATCAAGGTATGAACCACTTTGTACATGGATAGGGTTAATATGATTCATCGCCGTGCCAAAAAGGAGCAACCACATCGCCGGCTGGATCATGCGCATAAAAAGCTCTATCGGATCATGCCGCAATTTGCAAAGATCTGCCTGAATTATGGCCGCGACCTTTTTAAGTGATGCTGCGGCGCCTTGCCTGTTTTGCATGTGCGTAATCTCCATAATCGGTATAGTGCATAAAGGCATCGTCTAAGGATGCTGCCTTGCTTATTGCCTCTTTGAGCTTTTTGGGTTCATCTATGGCAACAATAGAGCCGCGTTTCATAAAGGCGACTACATCACACAGGGCGTCAGCCTCATCCATGTCATGCGTTGTAAGTAAAATGGTGGTGTTCTGTTTTTTACGCCATGTTTCAAGGTGCTGCCAGAGCATCTGGCGTGCAGCAGGATCAAGTCCCACAGTAGGTTCATCTAAAAAAAGAACATGCGGCTGGTGGACAATGCTTTGGGCAATTTCAAGCCGACGAATCATTCCACCTGAGTAGCTGTTGACAAGGTCATGCTGCACATCAATAAGTCCCATAAATTCGAGTACTTCATCCATCAGATCCTTTCTTTGGGCGCCCTCTAAACCATAGAGCTTGGCAGAAAGCAGAAGATTTTCATACCCCGTAAGATCACCGTCAGCACAGAGCATCTGCGGTACATATCCGATATTTTGGCGCACCTCTGTTGGGTTTCTGCGTACATTATACCCTGCAACAAAGGCATCACCTGCTGTTGCCGGTAGAAGCGTTGTCAAGATTTTTACAGTCGTGCTTTTACCTGCTCCATTTGGGCCCAAAAGGCCAAAAATGGCTCCAGACGGTACTTTGAACGAAATGTTGTTTACTGCAAGGTGTGTCGCATATCGATGCGTAAGTCCCTGCACATCTATTGGAAACGTGTTCATTAACTCTTCTTTTTGGCTCCAGGAACATACCTAGGGTCTGGCTTTTTGAATGGCCCTTTAGGCTCTATTCGGCGACAGCGTGGGCAGGTATATGCCTTAGGAGTATCTGTGCTTTCGGCTGTTTGAGGATCAGCGGCTAAAAGCATTAACTGAAAAAGTAGATCATGTATCATTTTTTATCCTTATATCGATGAGATCTTCATATAATATGCGCTTTTTGTGCGCAATAAAAATAGGATCTGGCTAAAAATAAAAAAATATTGTATGTGTGGAATTATGGATATATCAATATTTGGTAAACGAATAACGCTCTTTTCACATGATTCAAGCGGGGTAAAAGCCTACGATGCGTCTAAGTGGGGCCCTGTTCGTCGGCTTTTTGCAAAAGTCACTGGCGTCTATTTTACAGACAAAGGCCACACCTATTGCCTCAACAGGGCAAGCCTCAAAGAGTTTCTTAAGAAAAATAGCCAACCTGTCGAAAATAAAAACCTCACAGGGGCGCTAGATGCCTTTCTTGCCAAAAAGCATACAACAGCTATTCTTGACTTTCTCAATTCTAAAGCAGGTACTCTCAAATTGAGTGACCTTGAGGAGCTCTTTTGTAGAGGCTTTAATATCCCCAAAGATACCTTTGAAAGTAGTTGGAAGGGGGTAGACCTCGCCAGCCTGACTAAGGCTCAATTTATTATGCATTTTATGGACCTTGTCTTTACCAAAGACGCCCCAAAAGCACAAAATAAGCCTGCAGAAGAGGTTGAAACGTGGGTGAGGGACAACTTTGGCACCTATGAGCCCGAAATTACAAAGAATCTTGATGCACAAAACCGTAATGAGACTACTGTAGAGCCTATTCTCGACTTCCTCAACTCCTCTTCGAGCACTGTTAAAATAAGCGACCTTAAGGAGCTTTTTTGTACGGGCTTTAATATTCCCGAAGATAGATTTAACGACGTGTGGAAGAATGTAGATTTAGCGAAACTCAATAAGCCAAAATTTATTTTGTGCTTTATGGGTCTTGTCCTTGCTGAAAATTCTCCACAACCACAAAACAGATCTGCTCAGCAGGTTCTGGAATGGGTTATTAACAACTACGACGAACACTTATCAACGTGATCATCAGACGATGATGCTATCTGATTGGCTTTCCTAAAATATTGGTGGCCGATATCCAGCCTTTTTATTGATTGATTGTTCATAGAATCCTCAGGTTTTCGGAAAACTGCCGGTTACAAGTTTAAAAAACAGGGCTCACACTTCTAATGCGCTTGACTTAAAAAAAAGTAGTAAAGTACTGTGATCCGGCAGGGTAAAAAACAAGGGTGCCATCAGGATGTGGTGAAATTGTGAAATTATAACAAGAACCAGGCCTTTATTGGCCTAAAGGGGTGTCAAAGTTTTAACGTAACTCTGCGAATTTCGTGTCCAAGCGTTGAGACCACCTCATACGGAGATAAAATGAAAAAGTATTTGTTTATTAGCATGCTTTGTACGTGTATGGGAGGGTATCTTTTATCCTCTGCTGCTTTAGCCACGATGCCAAAACAGCCTGTAGTTCCAAAAATGGAAGTAAACCGTGGTCAATTGAATCGCACTAAAGGGACTGCCCAAAAAAATAAAGATACTACTTCGATGCTATTGAATAATGAAGCAGAAAAGCCATTAGTCATTTCAAAACCTTCCAATCAAAGCTCTGTTTTGATGGCACAAATGCCCGCCAAAATCAAATCACAATTTGAGCAGTATCAAAAAGCCAACAGAAAAAATCATATTATTGCAGCAAAAACACAAAATGTAAGTGCTAACTCTACTCATAAAAAGGATCATCATGATTCACTTCATTGTTTTGATGATAAAAAATCGTTCGTTGGAAAATGGAATATTGCGGTGCCTCAGAAAAGAGAATGGTTGCCAGCCAACATGGCTACCTTTGATCAAGATTTTAATTTTGTTATTGTTCCCACTAAGTTCATAGTTGAACTTGGCATGTTCTTGTCCATTGAATACTATACCCCATCTGGAGATGTTTATGGACTGATCATCGGCGACGGTTTTCATCCAACAACGATATCGCCAAATGGACCTATTGTTGGTAAAATCGATTGTAAGGGGAAGAAACTTAAACTATCTGGTCGGCTTGATGATAATTTTATAGATTTAAACAATTTCCTTTGGTCTGTCGCGGGAAGTACAAAGTCTGGGCTACCATTAGAGAATTTTTCTCTTGAATTAAAGCTTGATGAAGATACTCTAAAGGGAAAGACTAACTTCAATCCAGATAGCTTAAATGTAGTAGCTTCTTGTTACGGTAAACGAGTTAACTACAATACATCAGATAAAGGACCGAGTGTACTAGGTGACCCTGAAGTTTTAATCGGACCAAATACAACTGATTTATCAAATTTCAATTTTGGCAATGGTTGGTTGTTATATGTTCCCTTCAACGGTCCAGTAGAATCATGGACAATTGAACCACCTAGTAATCCGACAAAATCTGCACAACTTATTACCACTCATGGACCATGGTTTCGTGGTTTCGGTGAATCTTTATTTACTAAGAAGAAATATGACAATTACAAACTCACACTTGAGATGTTTATGCCAGCAGGGGGGGGCAATTCTGGAATTTATTTAAGAGATGCATGGGAAATACAATTAGGATCCGGTGTTCCTGATATTTCTCACAATGGCGATGCGGTATACGTGCAAAATGGAGCTATATATGATATGGAGCCTATGCTTAGAACGTATATTCCTATCGCAGGAACCGACCCAGAAGATGATAGTCAGTGGAATCTTATTGAAATTACAGTGGTTGATCAGACTGTAAGCTTGACTATGGGGGGAATTGTAATGCAACTACAAAGTATACCACCTTTAGGAAATGCCATAGCAACAGCTACTCAAAATGCTGGCAGATCTTTTCAAAACAATCCTCACCCAGTAGGATTACAAAATCATACTGGTGAAGTGCGATTTAGAAATATGGTAATTACTCCTATTCATAGTTTATGCGAGCGTGATGTTAAACCCTGCAAAAAACATCACAAGTAAAGATATCCAGGAAGGCAATCATCTAACGATGATTGCCTTCTCTAAGAACCGTGCTTACAAGCTTCCCAGCATACTGCTCAAATAACTGATACGGACCCTCGTCTTATCGCTGCAGATTCCACAAGAGATCGCTGGTTGCATTATCGGTAGAGATCTTTTTCATGGTTGCCAAATATCCGGCTCCTCGAAGCTACTTACAGAGCGAATACTTAGTCCAACTTTCAAACATCCTCATGAATGGTTGAATCTACCAATTCGGCACTCACAAATGGTTGGTTGTTAGGAACTGGCCTATACTCATGTCTACCTTTTGCGTTGCAGGCAGCCCGAAGGCCGTCTGAGCCCAAATATCCTGCAAGCCATCCAAGCGGTGTCATAACAGCTGTGCTGATAAGAGACTGTAGCGGGAAGTGGCCTTGCTGGTTTAAGATGCCGCACCAGTTGAGTGCATCGCATATTTTGCCTGCCGGATCGCAGTGAGAAACGGCAGATGTTACCATGTTAGCAATTGAAAGATGCTGGTTTTCAAAGTAGATGGAAGCAGGAAAGAGCGTCGCTGCTGCCAAAGCAACACCTGCTGTTGCCACTTTTTTTGCCGTGCAGCACTCTTGTGGGATGTGAATTTGTATGTTGCGCACTTTGGTATAGGCATATCTCGTTGCTGCGCCTACTGCTGATCCTAATAGAGGCATGATGATTGTTGAGGCTATTGGTAAGCCATGGGGAAGCTGTCGTTGAGCAGTAAATTGCTGCCAGTCAGTTACATTGCATCCCACGGCGCAGGTGATATTTTCAGCTGCGCAACGTGCAAAGGCAGTTGTCATTTTGTTAATAAGGACGGTGTCGGTAAACTCAAGATAGACAGCTCCCGCCCAAAAGCCAGCAACAACAGTGTTAATGGCAACAGCTTTATAGATAGTCTTGGCATTATCAGAGCATAGTGCGTTCATCTCTCGTTCTCCTATTTTCCAAACATCTCGAGAAATTTTTTAGCAAAGAGAGCGCCTCCGCCCGGCTGATATCCCATCTGTCCAATTTTATTGCCATCTGAATCGAGCAGAAGAACAGCGGGAAACCCACGATTTTTTCCTACAGGAAGTGATTTTACATGATATTTTTCGTAGAGCTTTTCGTTTTGCTTTTTGAGCTCGGGATCTTGCTTTACACCGCGAGGGAGATCGATCCTCACAAAGATAAATTGGCCCTTCATCTGCTGCTGAAACGCGGGATCTAAGAGAATTTCAGATTCCATCTTTTTGCTCCAGGCACACCAATCAGAGCCAGTAAAACAGAGAAAAATAGCCTTGTTTTCCGCTTTTGCTCGTGCCAAGGCATTGCTGTAGTTTGTAGTCCAACTCATTACAGAACCTTGAGGGGAAACAGCCTCTTCTTTCGCCGTCGCATAACAGCTGCCAAATGATGCTATAAGAGCGAATAGTAAGGTGAAAATCTTCATAGAATCAAACTCCATGTTTGCATAACAAAACGATCCTATATCTAAGTGTAAATCTACGCAACTAAATTTCTATGCCGCTTTTGGCTTCATCATTTGGACCTAAAAGTCCCAAAATGGCTCCTCGTACTCTTCATAACCTACTCTGCGTAGAGTGTTTTATAGAGAAAGCCTGTTTTGATCGATGGAGAGAGTAGCTTTTTTGAAATAAAGTATGCGCCTAATGTCGAAGCAGAAAGAGCTCCGAAAGTGGGGAGAGAATTTCGAAAGAGTTGTAATAACAGTACCGTCGAGCCGCAAGAGACTACTGCAGAGATGCCGCTTACAACTCTTCTTTTAGGTATGCAGCAATCTGAGCAGTTACCAAAAGCCACATATCCTGTTAGGCCTCCTGCTATAAATGAAACAACTGGTCCAATATACAATGACATAATTTTCCTTTTGGGTAAAAAAAGAGGACCAGAGTTTTTCTGGCCCTCAAGAAGGGTTATCGCTGAGCGTGCTTTCTTAATTCAAAAGGACGCATCATCATATTATCTTCATGGTCAATGATGTGGCAGTGCCATACATAGCCACTTCCACCTGGATAGCCAAAGCAATCATGTTCTCCAAGAGTTGCTGTTGGGTCAAATGGGAAGCGGTTTTCGCCTGCCACAACAGCGCCAACAG
This sequence comes from Verrucomicrobiota bacterium, assembly GCA_018239765.1. Lineage (GTDB taxonomy): Bacteria > Chlamydiota > Chlamydiia > Chlamydiales > FEN-1388 > SZAS-7. Next base: position 8,667 of record JAFEGT010000016.1, on the reverse strand, counting down.
GAATGTCTTGAGGAGCCCAGCGTACGGCTATGCGCGTTACAGTACCTGGAAATACTTTGATAGTATCTTTCCAGCCATATTCATTAGGGTCGCATCCAACAGGATCTCCTAACAAAAAGGGCTCTACATCAGGGTTTCCACCAAGCTTTGGTGTGCTGAGGTAGGGTAGTGGCGGTCCATATGTGTAGACAGTTCCTGGAGGTACTGTGTTTGGTCTATTTGGATAGCTGTCCCACAATGTTTCATAAAGCTCTCTATATGAGCCTGGGCAGGTAAATGGCGGCACTGTATTTCCATAATAAAAAGGCTGCCTATTTATAAGCTGAAACTGGATTAAGTGAATATGAAGTGGGTGCGCATCAGGACTTAAGTTGACGATTTCCCAAACTTCTGTTGATCCCACTTGGGGAAGTTCTGTCACATAGACTGACCGTTTGTTAAAAGGTACAGACTGTGGAACAGGCTGATTATTGTAGGGGTTAAGACCATCATAGCTTGTGTTGTTCAAAAGCACAACAACAGGAGCTGTAGAGTAGGGATCTTCCTGTTCAATAATCGTAAGGCTTCTTGTAAGATCTGGTATAACACCTGGAGCAAGCTCACCATCGGGAGTGACAAGACGTACAATTGCATTCTGCCCCTTACGGAGTGTTGCACCTGGGATTGCTGGATTAAAGCTCGTATCAGCTGATGTAAGCGGCTTTGTAACGCGAAACTGCATGACAAGACCTTCTACATCTGGATCAAGCTCTGTACCGCCACCTGGAAATGGTGCTGGGCAGTCGTTATTCAATGTAAATACCTTTCCAGCATAACCTGAAAAGTCAATAATTATATCCATCCGCTCAGCCGGTGCAAAGAAGAGCCTAGGATCTGTAAAGACAGGGCCGATATTGGGGTCTTCTGGTGGACAAAGGTCTGATGGATTATAGGTGTATGGCACAAAGCTTGAGATATTCACGGGTGTATCAAGCAGGCCGCCATCTGTGCCGATTTGCCACATATCAGGCACTGTTAGGCTGTTTGTGGATGTTAAAAAGAGCGAAAGCATTCTTGCATTACATCCATTAAGAAACCGAAAGCGGTAACGACGAGGCTCTACTTCGAGATAGGGCCAGCTTTTGCCATTTACAAGGATGACGTCGCCAAAAAATTCAGGTATGGCGTACGGGTTAATTGAGGGATTACCCGGAGGGCCATTTAACCCTGCGGTAAGTGGATTGCCATCTGGAAAGAAGAGTTGTCCATTGGTGTCAAACTGGCGATCTGCGATAAGAAGTTCTATTTCATAATCACCTTTTGGAAGTGGTGGACTTACAGAATTTTCAGGCTCACCTCGTACAAAATAAAACCCACTTAGTCCGGCAAGTACATTTGTTCGTACCTCACCCAAGGTGTGGTCGTGATACCAAAGTGTTGTAGCTGGCTGTTCATTTGTGTAGATATATTTGTTTGTGACGTAAGATTCTCCTTTGAGCTTTTCGCAAGGAGTAAACCAGGAGTTTGGATCTCCATCAGAAAATGAGGGGACTTCTGCTCCATGCAGGTGCGGCACCATTGGTTGCGGACCTTCATAAAGGGCAAAATTGCCCTGAGGCATGCCTGTACCAAATGGATAGAGCACCGGATCGTAGGTGTCAAAGCCTTGCCCAAACTGTGGCCAGTTTAAAGGGTTTGCCCATTGGAAGCTTAGGTCCTGGGTGATAAATTTTTGCAATAAGGGGCCCTTTAATGTTTTGTCATGCATGTCAGTAAAGGGGCAGAGGTTGTTTTTATAGGTGACTTTTGAGCGTTTATTGCGCTTTACCTCTATAGTATGGGCGGGATAGGACGGTCCAAATACCTTTTTCCCTTCAGTGATTTTATATCCCCACTGATAGGTACCCTTTCTTGGATTAATGGTAAAGAGCGGCTCACCTGTGAGTACGCTTTTGTATGTTACTGACGAGGGTAGCTGTTTGTAAAAGGATGTTGGCAGAAGCTTTTGTTGAAACTCCTCTGCAGAAACCTTTAATTTTTTTTTGCCGTTGGCTCTGTTGCCGTTAAAGACAGGTACAGGTTCGACAAATTTTTCAATGCTGCTGCCCAAAATTACTTCTTGCACAATCTGTTGGTTTGCAAAAACCGGATTAACAGAAAGTGCAAGTAAAAAGCTCGCGATATAGTTGCGATGTATCATTTCTTTTTTGCTCCTGGTACATATCTTGGATCGGGTCTTTTTCTAGGGCCTTTAGGTTCAATTCGACGACAACGTGGGCATGTATATGCCTTAGGTGTTTCTACAAGTTGTGAAGTTTGTGGTTCAGCTGCAATGAGCATGAGCTGAAAGAGTAAATCATGTATCATTTCGTATCCTTATTTGCAGCCGCAGCATGATTTTGCTGCTGGCCCTGGTTGTTGTGGGGGGACATAGCGATTAAGAAGGTACTGTATTGCTACTGTGTAGACGATGCCAAGTACAATAGAAATAGCACCAACTTGCACAAAATTTCGTGGGCTAAAATCGCCATTACCGTCACAAATGCTAATGCCTAACAATATGCGTAAGGCAACAACAGTAACACCTGTGAGCACTGTAGTAGCAACAACAGCGTATGGGCGTAAATCCTTGCGATCAAAACCAAAATAGGCGCTGATAGCGCTTCCGGTCATGGCTATAACGGGACATGCAGGACAGATCATTTGAACTCCTTTTTAGGTTGTCTCAACCTTCATAGAGTACGTTCATTTTTAATTCAACAGAATTTCTTGGATAGGTTCAGGGAGTTTTATTTCTAATTTGGATTGTCTTTGCTTTGAAAAGCGAGGTTTCTTTTATGATGAGCTCAAATGGATCTATCAAAATCATCTCATTGACTCTTGGGTGCCTACCGAGGGACTTTTCTATAAGGTCGCTAAAGGTTTTGCAGCCATTGGCTTCGATTTCTGTGTCGTAAGTAGCGTTAAACTCTTCTATAAGTGTGTCAGCAGGTATCGTTTTTTCCAGGTAGCGTAAATCTTCTGATTCATCTTTAGAGTCTGATCCAAAAAGCTCATCGATAAGATCCTCTAAAAAGATAATACCCTTTGCCTCACCACTTGGGCTTATGACAATAGCAGATGATTGCTCTTCATCTTGCAGCTTATGGATGATTTCTAAAGCTGAGAGTTCATACGGTACAAAGATTGTAGGCTTACTATATTGATCTACCCGTTTATTTGATCCCTGCTGAAGAAGATCTTGAAGGTAGACCATGCCCACAATTTTGTTTTTGTAGCGATGAAAGAGGGGAAAGAAGAGCTGCCCCGTTCTTTTGACTACATCTCGCATGTCACCTACAGATGCATTGCTTGGAAGACAGATGACAGTATCTAACTTTTGCATAAGCTGATAGGCGCGCATGGCGCGTAGGCTAAATATATTGGCCATAAGGTCGTTTTCAGGTGATGCCTGTTCGCCCAAATAGCCAGCCTGATGCTCTTCCAGGAGCTTCTGGAGCTCCTCACGACTTAAAACGGGAGTGTGCTGCTTTTCACTTTTTAAAAAGTAGGAAATCACTGAGGTAATGGGGCGTAAAACCATGGCACTGGCATACAGTAACGGAATGCCTAGGCGACTTGCGTGGTCGGGATAGAGTCTTGCGGCAAACATCGGGATAAGCTCTCCAAAAACCAGCAAAAAGGGGATTGTGACAATTGGCGCCATGTTAGGGTCGAGATTCCATGCTTCAAAAAGCCTACGAAAGCTCTCTGAGCTCATCATCATAGCTACATTTACACCAACGAGTGTTGTGCTAAAGAGTAGTTGTGGAGAGGCTAAAAGTTTTTGGAGCCATATGGCTGTGCGCTCTTTTTGCGCAACGGCATAGTCCAGACGCAGTTTATTGCATGATATGCAGGCCATCTCTTGCATAGAATAAAATGACAAAACTGCAGTCCACAGTATGCTGACAACAAGCCAAAAGGTGGTCTCAGCCATGTTCTACCGCCCTTTTTTGGATGTAGACTTTGCGCACCTTTGTCTCGTCGCTAGAAAGCACACGCATAAAAAGAGACTCTTCAGAAAGTTCTGTACCTATTGATGGAATGGTGCCAAGCTTTTCTGTAATAAGCCCTCCAATTGTTACCATATGATGTTTTGAGGGGAGTGCAACATCAAAAAGCTCTCGTAAATCATCTAAGGGCATGGTGCCATTTGCCACAATAGTCTCTTTTGAAAGGCGCTCATACTCTGGCTTTTCATCTGTGGATTGTGATTTTGTGCCTACAACATCGGCTAAAAGGTCTTTTTCTGTAACCATGCCGCAGGTTGCACCATACTCATCTACAACCCAGGCCGTGTCACCATTATAGTTTCTGAGCTGAGATAAAAGAGCGCCGGCACTTGTTGTTTCGGGAACAAAAAAGGGCTTTCTTACTATTTTAAGAAGGTCTTGTCCTGTTGTAAGGCTGTCACGTTTGATAAAAAAGTCGCGAAGACGGATAACGCCGAGCATCTTTTCTTGCGGCATTTCAAAAAGAGCAACTTCGGAGAGGTTTTCTTCAGAAAAGAGATGGATAAGCTTCGATAGTGGCTCTTGAATATCGTAGATGGCCATTTCATTTCGTGGTCGCATAAGCTCGCTTACCTGCTTGTCTTCGAGGTTGAGTACGCCGTAGATAAGTTCGGCCTCATCTTTATGCAAAATTCCTTTGCCTTCTGAGCTGTCAAGAATGTGGACTAGCTCTTCTTTTGAGAGAGCAGGCTCTGCCTTCAAAAAGAAAAAGAAGAGTCGAGAAAGGACAAATGAAAGTCGGGTGATGATGATGCGAAGTGGAGTGATAATCCACTCAAACCACTCTATAGCACGTACGGATTGAAGAGCGATTTTTTCGTTATGGATAAGACCCATGTATTTGGGGAAAAGCTCACCCAAAAAAAGCACAAGTACAAGGGGTACGCCTACTTTTAAAAACCAGTTGTTTTGGGCGTGAGAAAAGAGGTCGGAGCTTGTGTTTTGCAAAAGCACGTTGACGATAGTGTTATACATAAAAATCGTCACCAGAAGGCTTTTTGAGCGAGATAAAACTCGAGCTACTTGCTGTTTTTTGATGTCAGAATTGGAGCGAAAACTTCGCACCTTTGAGGTGGAGAGAGAGAAAAAAGCAACTTCGCTGCATGAAAAAAAGGCTGATGCAAGTATAAGAACGATGATTACTACAACTGAGAGTATCATCGTTCTGTTTCTTTGTAATAGATTTTGGTGTAGCCCTCTGGCACCATTCCAAGGCATCGCATAAGAGTAAGCTCGACCCAGGCAGGGTCGTTAAAACTCTCTTGCTGCAGCTTAAGATAGCTTTGCGTGTGACTTGCATCGACTATGCGCGTCTCCAAGCTTGCGATCTCTTTGTCGAGGCTAGAGATCTCTCTTTCGAGCTTCATTGCGGCCTGTTCATACAGGCCGAACGATACAATAGCAAATGTAAGTACCCACCACCAATTACGTACAATCATCTTAAACCGAAGGACCTACAATGCCAACTTGTTTCATATATTTACCCTTGCGATCGGCGTAGGAAGTTTCGCATTCATCGCCTTCAAAGAAGATAACTTGTGCAATACCTTCGTTCGCGTAGATCTTTGCAGGAAGGGGAGTTGTGTTTGAAATTTCGAGAGTCACGTAGCCTTCCCAGCCTGGCTCAAACGGTGTTACGTTTACAATAATACCGCAGCGGGCATATGTGGACTTGCCTATACAGAATGCAAGTACATTTCGAGGTATGCGAAAGTACTCTACAGAGCGTGCTAGAGCAAATGAATTTGGCGGGATGATACATTCTGATGTGATGATATCAACAAAGGCATCGTCTCGAAACTGCTTTGGGTCCACGACAGTGTTGTAGACGTTTGTGAAGACTTTAAATTCGTCTGCCACGCGTATATCATAGCCATAGCTTGATAGGCCATAGCTTACGATTTTGTTGCCCGCTTCATTATAGCGTACAAGATGATCTACAAAAGGTTCGATGATTTTTGATTTTTCTGCAGTTTTGCATATCCAGCGGTCAGGTTTTACCATGTTTCTTCCTCTACTCTAGTTTTGCATCAGAATAGCGCTCTTCCATTATTTAACGAAAGAGGTAAAAACGTACACATACACAATCAAACTGAAGAATTGGTTAAATAAAATAGTGTGTGACTTAAATGGCGATAACAGCCGTGCCCGTGTGCGTGCCCGTGCCCGTGCCCGCTAATTTCAATCATTCCGTTAAAGCCCTCTTGAGGGCGAGTTATAACGCCCCTAAAAGGGGCTCTAGAGGAAATTAAATTAAAATAATGCGGGCACGGGCACGCACACGGGCACGGGCACGTACCCAAATCTTCGTTCACGTTGTACATAGTAGGGCATTTATTATGAGAGAAGATATTTGAGACACAAAATGGGGTGGCAAAGAAGCGTTTTGATAACGCGCCAGTAGGTAAGATCGTGCATCAGATATACTCTAGAGGGCTTATTTTCTAGGGCTGCTTTAAGCCATGTGCGATGTAAAAAGAAAAATGTTTTGGGAAGATTGTCGAGAGCAAAAAAGGCAACTTCGGCACTTTCTTCCTGTTCTTCTAGAACGTCTGGTATGGTAACTGATTGACATTCAAAGACAAAAGCCGCGGAACCTAGCTTATTTATGGGGAGCCATGTGCCTACTTTACGGACGATTGTTACATCGAGTCCCGTCTCTTCTTTCGCTTCACGAATGCATGCGATTTCCGGGGTTTCACCGGCGTCAATTCCGCCTCCTGGAAGCACCCAGACGGGAACATCGCGCCGTTTGACCAGGAGCACGTTTTCGTTAAAAAAAATAATTGCGATAGCTGCTTCTTTCATAAAATGTGCCGTTATTGTATACTCATCTTACTTTTTTGCCCAGGTGGTGAAATTGGCAGACACGCCAGACTTAGGATCTGGTACCGTAAGGTGTGTAGGTTCGACTCCTATCCTGGGCAATTTCTTAAATATCCATTAACAAAAATATTCGTGCCCGTGCCCGCCTAGAGTGCCCGTGCCCGAATGTTTTAGTAGTTAGTCCTTAAAAGCTTGTAAAATCGGGCACGGGCACTAAATTGGTATACATGACCACACCATTCCACCCATTACCCTTTTTATCATCACCGCACCTGCAAACTATTCTCGGATCGCTTAGACGTCCACCACCTCCACCACCATCGTTCACTTTGCCTATTCACGTTGGAAATGATGACTTTATTACATGCGAATGTTCGACCCCGCCAAGCTTTAAGAAAATAGTCGTACTTGTACATGGCCTTGGAGGCAGCCACGCCTCTCCCTACATGATCCGTATCGCAAAACATCTCTTCGATCGCAACATTATGGCCGTACGTATGAACCTCAGAAGCTGTGGGTCTGCAAAAGGGCTCTCTAAGCTTCCTTACCATGCGGGAAGAAGCCAAGATCTTTTGGCTGTTTTAGAGCTGCTGCAGAAGGACTATCCCGCCCAAGAAGTAAATCTGGTGGGGTTTTCGCTAGGGGCAAATATTGCCCTAAAGCTACAAGGAGAGCTTGGTAGCTCTTCTCCAGTTACAAAGACCCTCGCTATAAACCCGCCTCTAGACCTTGCAAAGGCTGTGAGATCTATTCAAAAGACCATCTACCATCGCTACTACCTCAAAAGTATCTGTAAACAGGCTGGGCCCTGGTTGAAGGGCGCTGTAGAGAGCCTTTATGATTTTGATGACAAGGTTACAGGCCCTATTTGGGGGTTTTCTGGGGCAGATGACTATTATAACTATGCAAGCAGCTGCCGTTATATCTCAGCTATCAAGGGTCATTGTAAAATTCTTTTTAGCGAAGATGACCCATTTATTACCAAAGAGATACGCGACATGGCCCCCTATGCTGAGACTACTCGATATGGAGGCCATATGGGCTATTTGGGCTATACTGCCCCTGAGTTTAAGTACCACTGGTTGGATGAGTATATAATAAACAATTTAAACTAGCCGAGAAGTCCTGTTTCGTGTATGATCTACCTTTGAGATTTAATAGGAGATTATATGGATTTAGCGAAGTATAACTGGCGTCCCGCCACAATTTTTGTTCTTGCGTACCACATTGCGCTGCTGGTAGGCTTGCCGATCTATTTCTGCTATAACTCTCCATCTTGGGGTATGTGGGTTGCAACGATTGTGCTCTATTTTGCAACAGGAATGAGCATCACTGGCGGCTATCACAGATTTTATTCCCACCAAACCTATAAAGCCCACCCGATCGTAGAGGGTTTTTTACTCTTTTTTGGAAGCATGGCAGCTCAAGGTAGCGCTCTTCGCTGGTCCTTTGAACACCGCATCCACCACGCCTATGTAGATACAGATCGCGACCCTTACTGCATTCAGAAGGGATTCTGGTATGCTCACGTAATGTGGCTCTTTGACCATCCGCGCCCTATCGAAAATAAGGTGGTTTCTGATTTGCTCCGTAATAAAATGGTAATGTTCCAGCATAACTACTACCGCTACTTAATAATGGGAACCAACATCGTTGCGTTTCTGTTCGTAGGCTGGTTATTAGACGACTATTTAGGTGCTTTTGTAATTTCTTGGTGGCTTCGCCTCTTTGCACTGCATCATTCAACATGGTTTATTAACTCTCTTGCCCACACATGGGGTGCTCGCACCTTTAGCTCTGAGCAGAC